>NZ_JBFRER010000033.1:0-82561 GCF_052114405.1 Streptomyces sp. M-16
GCGCGGCGGCGCGCGGCGGTGCCAAGGGCGGCCCCAAGACCTCCAGGACCCCCGGCATCGGCGGGGCCGGCGGCCCGCGCAGCGGCCCCGGCAGCCGCAGCGGCCAGTCCCGTCCCCGTGAGCTGGACGCGCGGATCGAGGAGCGCGTGCGCGACCGGTACGCCGACAAGCCCGTGATCAAGACCCCGAAGACCTTCCCGGGCGCCGAGGAGGAGGGTGAGCGCCTGCAGAAGGTGCTCGCCCGGGCCGGCATGGGTTCGCGCCGCGCGTGCGAGGAGCTCATCGAGCAGGCCCGCGTCGAGGTCAACGGCGAGATCGTGCTGGAGCAGGGCAAGCGCGTCCAGCCGTCGGACGAGATCAAGGTGGACGGCCTGACCGTCGCCACCCAGTCGTACCTGTTCTTCGCGCTGAACAAGCCCGCGGGCGTCGTCTCCACGATGGAGGACCCGGACGGCCGTCAGTGCCTCGGCGACTACGTCACCAACCGCGAGACGCGCCTGTTCCACGTCGGCCGGCTCGACACCGAGACCGAGGGCATCATCCTGCTCACCAACCACGGTGAGCTGGCCCACCGCCTCACGCACCCGAAGTACGGCGTCAAGAAGACCTACGTCGCCGCGATCACCGGCTCGCTGCCGCGCGACATCGGCAAGCGCCTCAAGGACGGCATCGAGCTGGAGGACGGCTACGCCCGCGCCGACCACTTCCGCGTCGTCGACCAGGTCGGCAAGAACTACCTGGTCGAGGTGACCCTCCACGAGGGCCGCAAGCACATCGTCCGCCGCATGCTGGCCGAGGCCGGCTTCCCGGTGGACAAGCTCGTGCGCACCTCGTTCGGCCCGATCGAGCTGGGCGACCAGAAGTCGGGCTGGCTGCGCCGCCTGACCAACACCGAGGTCGGCATGCTGATGCGCGAGGTCGGTCTGTAGGACCCCGCAGTACTCCGGAAGCCCGCGGCGCCCCAAGGCGCCGCGGGCTTCCGTCTTGTCCGGGACCCCCGAACCTGTTTATAGTCAGAGTGACTATTAAAGGAAGTGGGGCAGCAGCCATGGGGTGGAGTACCAGCTGGACCGAGGTGCTCGGCTTCGTCACCGGAGCCGTGTGCGTCGTCCTGGTGGCCCGGCAGCACATCGCCAACTGGCCGGTGGGCATCGCCAACAACGTCTTCTTCATCGTGCTCTTCGTGCAGTCCGGCCTCTACGCCGACGCCGGGCTGCAGATCGTCTTCATCGCCCTCGCCGCGTACGGCTGGTGGTCCTGGACCCACGGGGGTGGACCAGGAACCACCGGAGCCCTGCCGGTGCGCCGCACCACGGCCACCGAATGGGCCTGGCTGCTCGCGGCGGGGGCGGTGGGGGTCGCCGGGCTGACCCTGCTGCTGGGCGGGGTCAGCGACTCCACCGTCCCCTTCTCCGACGCCCTCACCACCGGGCTCTCGCTCATGGCCACCTACGGGCAGTGCCGCAAGCTCCTGGAGTCCTGGTGGCTGTGGATCGCCGCCGACCTCGTCTACATCCCGCTCTACGCCTACAAGGGCCTGTACCTGACCTCGGTCCTGTACGTCGGCTTCCTCGCCCTGTGCGTGGCCGGCCTGGTCGGCTGGCGGCGCACCCTCCCGGCGACCGGCGCCCGTACGGCAGTGGGGGTGACGGCGTGAGCGGCGGCAAGCGCTACCGGCACGGGCTGGTGCTGGGCAAGTTCTACCCGCCGCACGCCGGACACCACCACCTGGTGCGCACCGCCCAGGACCAGTGCGAGCGGCTCACCGTGCTGGTGTGCGCCGCCTCGGTGGAGTCGGTGCCGCTCGCCGACCGGGTGGCCTGGATGCGCGAGGCGCACCCCGGCGCCGAGGTGGTCGGCGCGGTGGACGACGTCCCCGTGGACCTGCACGACCCGGCGGTCTGGGAGGCGCACATGGCGATCTTCCGCAGGGCCGTGGGCCGGCGCGTGGACGCCGTCTTCACCTCCGAGGCCTACGGGACCGAGCTCGCGCGGCGGTTCGGTGCCGAGGAGGTCTGCGTGGACCCGGCGCGCACCCTGTTCCCGGTGTCGGGGACGGCCGTGCGCGCGGACCCGGCCGCCTGCTGGGAGTTCCTGGGGCCGGCCGTACGGGCCGCCCTGACCCGGCGGGTCGTGGTCCTCGGCGCCGAGTCCACCGGGACGACGACCCTCTCCCGGGAACTGGCCGCGCACTACCGGCGGCGCGGCGGGGTGTGGGCGAAGACCGGATGGGTCGCCGAGTACGGGCGCGAGTACAGCGAGGAGAAGCTCGCGGCCGCCCGGGCGGCGGACCCGGCCGCCTCCTGGACGGACGTGGCCTTCACCTCGCAGGAGTTCCCGGTGATCGCCCGCCGCCAGGACGCGGCGGAGGAGGCGGCGGCCCGGCTGGGCTCGCCCGTGCTGTTCTGCGACACCGACTCCTTCGCGACCGGCATCTGGCACGAGCGGTACACGGGCGGCCGCAGCCGGGAGGTCGAGAAGATCGCCGAGCTGACCCGGCGTGACCTGTACCTGCTGACCGACGACGCCGGGGTGCCCTTCGAGGACGACGGGCTGCGCGACGGACCGCAGCTGAGACCGTGGATGACCGGCCGGTTCCGGCGGGAACTCGCGCGCACCGGAAGGCGTTTCCTGGTCGTGAGCGGGGACCGGCGCACCCGGCTGGAGACGGCCGTGGCGGCGGTCGACGCCCTGCTGGAGGAAGGCTGGCAGTTCGCGGCCCCCCTCCCGGAGCGGCGATGAGCGCGGGCGCGGCGGGCCGGGGGAGCGGCGGTGCCGGTGATCCGGGCGCCGCGGGTGCGGGTGCCGGGGGTGCGCACGGCACCGGGGAGCCGGGGCCGGACGGGCCCGCGCCCTACGACCCGTACGCCTTCGAGCCGTTCGCGGTGACCGTCGACCTCGCCGTCCTCACCGTGCGCGGCGGCGTCCTGCACGTCCTGCTGATCCGGCGCGGGCAGGAACCGTACGCGGGCGCCTGGGCCCTGCCCGGCGGCTTCGTCCTGCCGCGCGAGTCCGCCGAGACCGCGGCCCGCCGCGAACTCGCCGAGGAGACGGGCCTGGACCCCTCCCTGGTCGCCTCCCTCCACCTGGAACAGCTGCGCACCTACAGCGAACCCGACCGGGACCCCCGCATGCGGGTCGTTTCGGTGGCCTTCACCGCGCTGGTCCCCGACATGCCCGAACCGGCCGCGGAGGGCGGCGGGGACGCCGACCGGGCGAGCTGGATCCCCGTCGGGGAGGTGACCGAGCCGGCCTTCGACCACGCGCGGATCCTGGCGGACGCGCGGGAGCGGGTGGGCTCCAAGCTGGAGTACACCTGCCTGGCCACCGCCTTCTGCCCGCCCGAGTTCACCCTCGGGGAGCTCCGGGCCGTGTACGAGACCGTCTGGGGCACCGCCCTGGACCGCCCCAACTTCCGCCGCAAGGTCCTCGCCACACCCGGCTTCGTCGAGGCCGTCCCCGGAGCCGCCCGCCTGACCGGCGGCCGCGGCAAACCCGCCGCGCTGTACCGGGCGGGACCGGCGACCGCCCTCCACCCGCCCCTGCTCCGCCCCACGGAAGGCCCTGCCCGATGACCAGCCCGACGCCGTCCCGCCCGATAGCGGGCAAGCGCCCCGCCACCGGCGCCCTGATCGGCCTCGCCCTCGGCGACGCCCTCGGCTTCCCGACCGAGTTCAGCGACGTGCCGTCCATCCTGGCCAAGACCGGGCCGTGGCGGGAGATGGCCCTGCCCCGCCCCGCCATCGTCACCGACGACACCCAGATGACCCTGGCGCTGGCACGGGGCATGCGCACCGCCGCCGAACGCGGCCCGGTCGGTCCGCTGCGGCTCGCCCGGCCGGTCCGCGAGGAGTTCGTCGACTGGTACCACTCCCCGGAGAACAACCGGGCCCCCGGCCGCACCTGCATGGTGGCCTGCGGCCTCCTCGACCACCCGGAGCGGGACTGGCGCGACGCCAGCCAGACCGGCTCCAAGGGCTGTGGCGCGAACATGCGCGTGGTGCCGGTCGGGCTGGTCCCCGGCTGGACGGAGGAGGAACGGGCGGGCGCCGCCCAGCTCCAGTCCGCCCTCACCCACGGCCACCCCACCGCCCTCGCCGCCTCCGACCTGACCGCGCGGGCCGTGTACCTCCTCGCGCAGGGCACCGAGGTGACCGGCCTGGTCGGACGGCTGCGCTCGTACGCCCTGGAGAACCGCACCCGCTACCACGAGCGCTGGCTCGGCGACCTCTGGATGCGCACCGCCTCCGACGCCTCGCCGGAGTCCTTCACGGCCCGCGGCTGGGACGAGTGCCTCGCCGTCCTGGACCGCCTCGCGGCGGCCCTGCGCACCCCCTCCCCGGAAACCGACCCCTGCCTGGCCACCGGCGAGGGCTGGATCGCCGAGGAGGCCCTGGCCACCGCCCTGCACTGCTTCCTCCTCTTCCCCGACGAACCCCTCCTCGCGCTGCGCCGCGCCGCCTGCACGGCGGGCGACTCCGACTCGATCGCCTGCCTGGCCGGCGCCTTCGCGGGCGCCCACCTCGGCGCGGACGTCTGGCCCCGGGACTGGGAGGGCCGCATCGAGTACCGCGCCGAACTCCTGTCCTTCGGCACCCTCTGGGACGCGTGATCCGCGCTCGACGCCCGACGCGTTCGTGGTGGTCCGGTGCCGGGAGCCGCTGGCGGGGTGACCGGGCAGGGGCTAGGCGGCCGAGGCGCGGCGGGTGCGGTGGAGGTAGTCCGTCACGCGGGGGAGGTCCGGTTCCGCGGGGAGCGGGGTCGTGGTGAGGGCGGCGTCGGTCTCCTCCGTGAGGCGGGCCATCCAGGCGTCGACCTCCTCCCAGCTCCGCTCGCCGCGCTTGACCGCGAGGAGGCTCTCGCGGTCCGGGCCCGCCTCGATCGTCAGGCGGCCGGTGCGCAGCAGGTCGCGGCAGGAGGTCAGCAGGCGCAGCAGGTGCATGGCGTGCTTCCAGCGCGGGGCGCCGTGCAGACGGACGTCCGCGAGGAGCTTGCCGTGCTGGGAGGCGGCGTAGCGGCTGAAGCTGGTGTGGGCCCGGCGGGAGAGGAACGCCCCGCGCAGGGAGAGGAGTTCCTCGCCGGCCGGGGTGAGCCGTTCGACCAGGGGGGAGTGCAGGCACTCCAGGATGTTCGGGTTGGCGCGCAGGGCCAGTTCGCAGAAGCGTTCCAGCTCCCAGGAGAACTCCTCCTCCCGGGGCCCCTCCACGTGCGTCGGCGGCTTCTCGAACCGCCAGAACAGCGGGGTGGGGGCGAGGAAGACACCGCGCCGGTCGGTGTCGCTCGCCTCCGTCGCCAGCCCGAAGGCGCGGGAGCCCATCACGCAGGCGTAGATCGTGTGGTCCCGTACCAGGGTGAGGTCGTCCATCCGGGGAGGTTAGGCGCCACGGCCCGCGCTAGGCGAGCGAGATTACGCCGTCGGGCGCCACGGTGATCTTCTTCTCCGGGAGCGGTCGGGTGGCCGGACCCTTGACCGCCGCGCCGTCCGTGGCCTGGAACTCGCTGCCGTGGCAGGGGCAGTGCATCACGCCGTTCTCGGGCTTGTTCACGAGGCAGCCCTGGTGCGTGCACACCGCGGAGAAGCAGCGGAAGGACCCGGCCGTCGGCTGGGTCACCACCAGCTTCTGCTCCTTGAGCACGACGCCACCGCCGACCGGGACCTCCGACGAGGACTTCAGCAGGACCTCGCCCGTGGCGGAGCCGGAGGCCTCGCCGGGGGACTGGGCGGCGTTCGGCGCGCTGCCGGTGTCCTGGGCGGGCTTCTCCGTGCCGCCGCCACCGCCGCAGGCGGCGAGCGTGCCGCCGGCGAGGGCGGCCGCGCCGGCCGCCAGTACCGTGCGGCGGGCGGCGGACGCGGTGTCGCTCATCGGATGGGTGTCGGTCATGGGGACTCCTCGATGGGGGGACGGGCTGGCGAGCAGCATCCTGGTGCGTTCCGGGCTCCGGGAGAAGCCCGCCACACCCTCCGGTTCCGCTTCACCCCGCCGACTGTCACGGGCGAAGGTCCGCGGGGCGGTCCGGGACGCGTACCACCTCCCACACGCGTACCACGGCGTCCCGGTTCAACGGCCCGTACACGTGGGGATAGCGGCCGTCGGAACCGGACTCCCGGCGGACCTCGGCGGTCAGGGCCGCCTCGTCGAGCTCCACGGCGAGCAGGGTGCCGGGCGTGTTCCGGTAGTGGGCCTCCACGATGGCGAGGGCGGTCGGGCGGTCCGCCGAACAGTGCACGAATCCCTCCGCGGCCAGCGAGGGCGGGGCGTAGGGGAGCTCGGGCGCGGCGCTCCAGTCGGCGAGCGGGACGATGTGGAAGATCATGCCGGTGGTTCTACCGCAGGGGGCGCCGAAGGCCGTGCGCCAGGTGGCGACATGCGCTGATACGGGTGACATTGTCCGTGTCTCGAAGCCGGGTGTGACGCCTGCGTGCGGTCCGGTTCCTCTGCGAAAGGCAGGGTGTAGAACCTCCAGCGGGCCCGCCAGGGCCCGGCCGCCGTCCCAGGGGGTGGCCGCCGGGCCCTCGCCGTGCACCGGGTGGCTACCCTGAGTCAGGACCCGCCGTCACGCGATCACCCTGGAGCGCCCCGTGAGAACCGCCGTCGTCATCGGAACCGGACTGATCGGCACCTCCGCGGCGCTCGCCCTGACCGCCCGTGGCATCGCCGTCCACCTGGTCGACCACGACCCGGCGCAGGCCCGTACCGCGGCCGCCCTCGGCGCCGGCAGCGACGACGCCCCCGAGGGGCAGGTCGACCTCGCGATCGTCGCCGTCCCCCCGGCCCACGTCGCCGCGGCCCTGGCCGACGCGATCGGACGCGGGCTCGCCCGTGCCTACGTGGACGTGGCCAGCGTCAAGGGCGGGCCCCGCCGGGAGCTGGCCGCCCTCGGCGCCGACACCTCCGCCTACATCGGCACCCACCCCATGGCAGGCAAGGAACGCTCCGGGCCGCTGGCCGCCACCGCCGACCTCTTCGAGGGGCGCCCCTGGGTGCTCACGCCCACCCGCGACACCGACCACGAGGTGCTGAACCTGGCACTGGAACTGGTCGCGCTGTGCCGGGCCGTCCCCGTCGTGATGGACGCCGACGCGCACGACCGGGCGGTCGCCCTGGTCTCCCACACCCCGCAGCTCGTGTCGAGCATGGTCGCCGCGCGCCTGGAGGAGGCGGACGAGACCGCCGTGCGGCTGTGCGGGCAGGGCATCCGCGACGTGACCCGGATCGCGGCCTCCGACCCCCGCATGTGGGTGGAGATCCTCTCGGCGAACCCGGGCCCGGTGGCCGACGTCCTGGCCGGGATCGCCGCCGACCTGGAGGAGACCGTCGAGGCCCTGCGCGGACTCCAGTCGGCCGACGAGGCCAAGCGCCGGGGCGGGGCCGAGG
The DNA here is from genome assembly GCF_052114405.1 of Streptomyces sp. M-16. Taxonomy (NCBI): domain Bacteria; kingdom Bacillati; phylum Actinomycetota; class Actinomycetes; order Kitasatosporales; family Streptomycetaceae; genus Streptomyces; species Streptomyces sp. M-16. The sequence goes on from NZ_JBFRER010000033.1 coordinate 7,377, forward strand.
GCATCGAGGACGTCCTGCGGCGCGGAAACGCCGGCCGGGTCCGGGTCCCCGGCAAGCACGGCGCCGCCCCCACGGCCTACGAGACGGTCGGGGTGTTCATCAGCGACCAGCCCGGCGAGCTGGCACGGATCTTCGCCGACGCGGGCCGGGCCGGGGTCAACATCGAGGACGTGCGGATCGAGCACGCCACGGGCCAGCAGGCCGGTCTGGTGCAGCTCATGGTGGAGCCCCGCGCCGTCGCCGGCCTGACCGCCGAGCTGCGCGAGCGGGGCTGGGCCCTGCGCCAGCAGTAGCCGGACCGCGCCCCCGGCACCCGCCGTCGGTCCCGCCCCCGCACGGGGCGGGGACGCGGCGGAGTCAGGGGGCGCCGGGGGCCGGTAACCTGGGGGAGGGGCGCTCTTGGCGCGCCCGGACACGTACGCGCAACCAGGAAGGTGCCCGCACCGTGGAAACCGCCGCTCAGTCCGCCGTGATCGTCGCCATCGACGGTCCCTCCGGCACGGGCAAGTCCAGCACCTCCAAGGCCGTGGCCGCCAAGCTGGGGCTGCGCTACCTGGACACCGGCGCCCAGTACCGGGCCATCACCTGGTGGATGATCACCAACGGCGTCGACACCGACGACCCGCAGGCCATCGCCGTCGCGGCGGGCAAGCCCGCCCTCGTGTCCGGTACGGATCCGGCCGCCCCCACCATCACCGTCGACGGCCTGGACGCCTCCGGCCCGATCCGCACCCAGGAGGTCACCTCCAAGGTCAGCGCCGTCAGCGCCGTCCCCGAGGTGCGCACCCTGATCACCGAGCTCCAGCGCTCCATCGCCGCCGAGGCGGCCCGGGAGGCCGAGGGCATCGTGGTCGAGGGCCGGGACATCGGCACCACCGTCCTGCCCGACGCCGACCTCAAGATCTTCCTGACGGCCTCCGCCGAGGCCCGCGCGGCCCGCCGCAGCGGCGAGCTGCGCGGCAAGGAGGCCACGGACCTCGCGGCCACCAGGGAAGCCCTGATCAAGCGCGACGCGGCCGACTCCGGCCGCAAGACCTCCCCGCTGGCCAAGGCCGGCGACGCCGTGGAGGTGGACACCACCGAGCTCACCCTCGACCAGGTCATCGAGTGCGTCGTGACCCTGGTCGAGGAGCGGCGGAGCGCGACCGGCGGCACAGAGCGGCGGGCCAGGTGAGCGGTACGCCCTCCCTCAAGGGTGCGGCGGTCGGCAGGCGCATCGGCATCGGGCTCATGTACGGCCTGTGGAAGCCGCGCGTGCTGGGCGCCTGGAAGGTGCCCGCCTCCGGCCCCGTCATCCTGGCCGTGAACCACGCCCACAACATAGACGGCCCCATGGTCATGGGCACCGCGCCCCGGCCCCTGCACTTCCTGATCAAGAAGGAGGCCTACATCGGCCCCCTCGGCCCCTTCCTGGAGGGGATCGGGCAGGTGAAGGTGGACCGGACCGGCACGGACCGCACCGCCATCACCCACGCGCTCGGGGTGCTGGAGCGGGGCGGCGCCCTGGGGATCTTCCCCGAGGGCACCCGCGGCGAGGGCGACTTCGCCTCCCTGCGCGCCGGGCTCGCGTACTTCGCGGTCCGCAGCGGCGCCCCGATCGTGCCCGTCGCGGTCCTCGGCAGCACCGAGGCCCGGGGGCGGCTCGTCAAGGGCCTGCCGCCGCTGAAGAGCCGGGTGGACGTCGTCTTCGGCTCCGCCTTCGACGCCGGGGACGGCACCGGCCGGCGTACGCGCACCGCGCTGGACCAGGCCACCGAACGCATCCAGGGACGGCTTACCGCCCACCTGGCCGACGCCAAGCGCCTCACCGGCCGCTGAGCGAGACTTGACCTAGTAGTGGACCCGCGCTGCGCGGATGCCACCGATCACCACGAACGACGAGGAACGGACTTCATGAACGACCAGCACGACCACGGAGCACTTGGCGACGCCGAGTACGCGGAGTTCATGGAGCTCGCCGCGGAGGAAGGCTTCGACATCGAGGATGTCGAAGGCGCGATCGAGGAGGCCGGACACGGCCCGCTGCCCGTCCTCGCCGTCGTGGGCCGCCCGAACGTGGGCAAGTCGACCCTGGTGAACCGCATCATCGGCCGCCGCGAGGCCGTCGTGGAGGACAAGCCGGGCGTCACCCGCGACCGCGTGACCTACGAGGCCGAGTGGGCCGGGCGCCGCTTCAAGGTCGTCGACACCGGCGGCTGGGAGCAGGACGTCCTCGGTATCGACGCCTCCGTCGCCGCCCAGGCCGAGTACGCCATCGAGGCCGCCGACGCGGTCGTCTTCGTCGTCGACGCCAAGGTCGGCGCCACCGACACCGACGAGGCCGTCGTCAGGCTGCTGCGCCGGGCCGGCAAGCCCGTCGTGCTCTGCGCCAACAAGGTCGACGGCCAGAGCGGCGAGGCCGACGCGGCCTCCCTGTGGTCGCTGGGCCTCGGCCAGCCGCACCCGGTCTCCTCCCTCCACGGCCGCGGTACGGGTGACATGCTCGACGCCGTCCTGGAGGCCCTGCCGGAGGCCCCCGAGCAGACCTTCGGCGGCGCCGCCCTCGGAGGTCCCCGCCGCATCGCCCTGATCGGCCGCCCGAACGTCGGCAAGTCCTCGCTCCTGAACAAGGTCGCCCGCGAGGACCGCGTCGTCGTCAACGAGCTGGCCGGCACCACCCGCGACCCGGTCGACGAGCTGATCGAGCTCGGCGGCGTCACCTGGAAGTTCGTGGACACCGCGGGCATCCGCAAGAAGGTGCACCTGCAGCAGGGCGCCGACTACTACGCCTCCCTGCGCACGGCCGCCGCCGTCGAGAAGGCGGAGGTCGCGGTCATCCTGATCGACACGACCGAGCAGATCAGCGTCCAGGACCAGCGCATCATCACCATGGCCGTCGAGGCGGGCCGCGCGATCGTGATCGCGTACAACAAGTGGGACGAGCTCGACGAGGAGCGCCGCTACTACCTCGAACGCGAGATCGAGACCGAGATGCAGCAGGTCTCCTGGGCGCCCCGGGTCAACGTCTCCGCGCTGACCGGCCGCCACATGGAGAAGCTGGTCCCCGCGATCGAGACCGCCCTCGCGGGCTGGGAGACGCGCGTCCCCACCGGTCGGCTGAACGCCTTCCTCGGCGAGGTCGTCGCGGCGCACCCGCACCCGATCCGCGGCGGAAAGCAGCCCCGCATCCTGTTCGGTACCCAGGCGGGCAGCAAGCCGCCGCGGTTCGTCCTCTTCGCCTCCGGCTTCCTGGAGCACGGCTACCGGCGCTTCATCGAGCGCCGTCTGCGCGAGGAGTTCGGCTTCGAGGGCACCCCGATCCACATCTCGGTGCGGGTGCGCGAGAAGCGCGGCGCTCAGTACAAGAAGAAGAAGTAGCGGGTCGCCGCCGGGGTCAGTAACCCCGGCGCGGAGCGGGCGGCAGGGCCGCCGGGATGTGCTGCATCCCGGTCTGGTGCTGCCGCCCGCCGGCGTATCCGGACCCGGAGGCGGCGGCGTGGGCGTACGAGGGCTGCGGGGCCGGCGCGGGCGGGTACGAGGGCTGCCAGGGCTCGCTGTGCTGCCATGCGGAACCGTTCCAGCCGCTGCCGTACGAGCTGCCGGTGTAGGAACCGCCGTACGGGACCATGGGGTACGAGGAGCCGTACGAGAACGCGGTGAAGCCGAGGTTCTCCTCGCCGCTGCGATCGCCCGGCAGCGCCCTGAAGGCGCGCAGGTACTCCGAGCAGAGCGTGTCGTAGATCGGGGTGTGCGATGCGGCCGGGGGGACGTCCCGGTCCCGTGCGGGGCGCATCGGGGGGACGCTGCTCGGATAGGACGGGGCGCGGGAGGGGTCGTATGAATGCACGTATCAGCCAACGAACCCGGGGCCCTGCGGATGCGGGGTGACGGGACGGAAAACGCAGATCGCCGGGGGTGCGCGGGACGGACCGCGCACCCCCGGCGCATACCGCCCGGCCCCAGCGGGTGGGGCGGGCGGTCGTTCCGGGGTGGGAGGGACGGGGGGGAAAGGGCGGGTCAGGCGCCCGGAGCTCCGGCGAGCGGCATCGCGGCGGCGACCAGCTTGCCGTTGCTCGCGGCCTTGTCCAGGGCGTCGCGGAGCAGGTCCTCGCGGGGCTGCTGGCCGATGGAGCCGACCGGGGCGGCGTAGATGAGCACGCGCTGGGTCTTGTTGACGGCGGCCCGCCAGCCGTCGGTGACGCTCAGGGCCTGGTGCGCCTGCCACCACGCCACCTGCGGGCCGCCCTCGGCGCCGGGCTGGAGCACGGCGTGCAGCTGGCCGCCGGCCAGGAGCACGGACCAGCCCGGGAGTACGGAGGGGACCTCGTTGGTGTCGGTGACGGGGATGAAGCCCTGCTCGATGAGGAGCGGCAGGAAGTCGTCGCCGGGGCCGGTGGTGCCGGGGCGGGCGATCGGCGCGGTCGGCTCGACGACCAGGGCCGGGTGCAGCTCGCCGCGGATCAGGACCAGGCCGCTGGTGATCCCGAGGACGGCCTGGCCGCCGGGGACGGCCTGCTGGGCGTCGGCGCCGGAGCCGGTGGCCTCCGGGGCGGCGGGGCCGTCGCCGGTGATGCTGCGGACGGCGCCCTGGAGCTGCTCCTCGGAGACCGTGACCACCTGGGAGGGGATGCAGCCGGCGTGGGCGAAGGCCAGCACCGCGGTCTCCTCGCCGACGAACAGCACCGTGCTCGTGGGGTCGGTCTCGGGGTCGCCGGGGGTGCGACAGGAGGTGCAGTCGTAACTGCGCGGGGCGTCGTCGCCGGTGAGCAGCCTGTCGGCTTCTTCGTCACCGATCTCGGCACGTACCTCAAGACTGACGTCGAGCATGCGCGGCACGGGGTGGCTCCTCATTCGTGCGGAGGCCGGGGGGTTCCCGGCTCGCCGGGCTCAACGGAGGAGCGGTCGCCGGGGTCACGCCGTTTGAGGGAACGGAATCGAACCGGCCACCCGAAGGAGTGAACCCGGCGCGCGGCACTTCCATTTGGTGGCAACTGTTGCTTGTTTGTGCGCAGTTGATGGCCGTCAGTGGTCGATTCCGGGAGGGGTCGGCGGTCGGCCGTACGGGTGGGGCGCGGGGGAGCGCCGCGTGGCGGGCCGGGCGCGGGGAGGGGGCTGCGTAGCGTGACCGGATGCCCGAACTCCGCCTCCGGCGTGCCGTGTCGGCTGCCGCCGCCGTGGCCGTGCTGGTGCTCGTACCCGTGCCGGCCGGTGCCGTGGGCCCCGCCGGCGCCGGTGGTGCCGTCCGAGCCGGTGCCGCCGTCGTGCCGCCGCCCCCGGCGCCCGGTCCGCCGGGCGTCGCCGCCGGGCACCGGTCGGGGGACTGCGGGCCGGGCGGGCAGTGGCCGTGGGACTGCGTCGCCGACTGCGAGAGCGGCGGGCGGTGGGCGGTGAACACCGGGAACGGCTTCTACGGGGGGCTGCAGTTCTGGCAGCCGACGTGGGAGGAGTACGGGGGCCTCGCCCACGCGGCGCGGGCGGACCTGGCGAGCCGGGACCAGCAGATCCTGGTGGCCGAGGAACTGCTCGCCGCCCAGGGGTGGGGGGCGTGGCCGGTGTGCGCGAAGCGGTACGGGCTGGCGGGGCGGGCGCACGTGGTGCGGGTCGGGGAGACGCTGGACGGGATCGCGCGCAAGAGGCGGGTGCGGGGCGGGTGGCGGGCCCTCTACGAGGCGAACCGCGGGGCGCTCGGGAACCGGCCGGAGCGCCTGGCGGTGGGCCTCTTCCTGACCCTCCCGACGGACCCGCAGCCCCCGACCGGTCCGCAGTCCCCGGCGGTCCCGGCGCCGACCGGTCCGCAGTCCCCGGCGGTCCCGGCGCCGGCCGGTCCGCAGTCCCCGGCGGTGCCGGCGCCGGCCCCGACGGGTCCCGCGGCGGCGCCCCCGCAGGCCGTGGCGCCGGTCCCGGTGCGGCCGGCGCCGGGCCACGGGGTGCCTTCCCGAGGTCCGGCCGCGCCGGGGAGCTGAGGCCGGGCGGGGGTGGTGCGGGGAGCCGCGCCGGGCCTTCCCCCGAGCCGCCCCCCCYGGACCCCGTGGAGCCTCACACCCGGTGGCCGTGCCGGGGGAGACTGCGGGCATGCTCGATACCTCCGCACGGCTGCTGCGCCTGTTGTCCCTGTTGCAGGCGCACCGCGAATGGACCGGCGCCGATCTCGCCGAACGGCTCGGGGTCACGCCGCGCACCGTCCGCCGGGACGTCGACCGGCTGCGGGGGCTCGGCTACCCCGTGAACGCCAGTCCGGGCACCGGCGGCGGGTACCAGCTCGGGGCGGGGGCCGAGCTGCCGCCGCTGCTGCTGGACGACGACGAGGCCGTCGCGGTGGCGGTCGGGCTGCGGACGGCCGCCGGGAACGGCGTCGAGGGGATCGGGGAGGCCTCCGTACGGGCCCTGGCCAAGCTGGAGCAGGTGCTGCCGGCCCGGCTGCGCGGACGGGTGTCGGCGCTGAACGAGTTCACCGTGCCCATGCTGCGCGGGCCCGTGCGGGACACCGTCGACCCGGCGGTGCTGACGGAACTGGCGACGGTGTGCCGGGACTCCGAGCGGCTGCGCTTCGGGTACCGCGACCACGGGGGCAACGTCAGCCGTCGCACCGTGGAGCCCCACCGGCTGGTCTGCAGCGAGCGGCGCTGGTACCTCGTCGCCTGGGACCGCGACCGCGAGGACTGGCGCACCTTCCGCGCGGACCGCATCGAGCCCCGCCCCCCGCACGGCCCGCGCTTCGTCCCGCGTCCGGCACCCGCCGAGGACCTCGCCGCGTACGTCTCGCGGGGCGTGGCGCAGGGCGCCTACGCGGCCCGGGCGGTGGTGCGGCTGCGGATGCCGGCCGAGGAGGCGGCGCGGATCATCGGGCCCTGCGACGGGGCGCTGGAGCCGCTCGACGGGCAGGGCTGCCTGCTGCGCACCGGGGCGGTGAGTCTGGACGTTCTGGTCATTCACCTCATGCTGCTCGGGTGCGAGTTCGAGGTGGTGGAGCCGCCCGAGCTGACCGAACGGATCCGCAGTGCGCGCGACCTTCTCGGCCGTGCTCTGGAGCCCATGGCGGAGTGAGAGCGGAGAGGGGGAACGAGAATGCCCGGAGCGAATTCGACGGTTCTCCGGCGGAAATGCGAACGGGTTCCGGCGCTGCTCCGGACGGGGGATGCGGAGAATGCCGGTCGGGACCCCCGTTGTCGACAACCCGTGACACAAGTGTGACCCGGTACGGAGGAACCTCTGGGCGTCCGGCTGACGCGCCGTGCATATCAACGGCGACGGCGGGCCGGTTCGGTGAACCGGCCCGCCGTCGTGGTGGTGCGGGGTGGGGGTGTGCGTACCGTCCCCGCGGGAGTGCGGGTCAGCCGGCCGGGCGGGCCGAGGCCCCCCGGGCGGCGGCCCGTTCCGTGTGCGCCGGGCGGCGGCTGCCGACCGGGGTGACCGGGGTCCGCTCGGAGCGGATGACGTGCTGGCGGGCGACCGGGTGGCCGCCGGGGCGCAGCGCCGGGGAGTGCCCGGCCGCCGCGCCGCCCGGCACGGGGGCCGGAGCGGCCGACTCCTCGTCGGAGCGCTTCGGCTGCCATTTGCCGCCCGCGGAAAGCAGCGGGGTGAGCGCGGCGGCGACCGGCTCGGAGAGCCTGCCCTCCTCCAGGCGGCGGCGCCACAGCTCGCGCAGCTCGAAGACGTAGGCCTCGGTGCGGGCGATGAGCGGCTCGAACCAGGGCAGCGCCAGCATGATCAGCAGACCCGCGAGCCAGCCCAGCAGGACGTCGCTCACCCAGTGGGTGCCGAGGTAGACGGTCGTGGCCCCGACGCTCAGCGAGACGACGGCGGAGAACAGGGACAGCACCCGCCGGGTGACGGTGGTGGAGGCCAGATAGGCCAGGATCCCCCAGGTCACGACGGCGTTGGCGGTGTGGCCGGAAGGAAATATATCGCCGCCCGCGAAGAGCTCGGCGGAGCCGATCTGGGTGGCGTAGTGCGGACCGAGCCGGCCGAGGCCGAGCTTCACGGAGCCGACGGTGATGTTGAGCAGCAGCAGCGCGACGCCGAGGGTGATCAGCGGGCGGAGGGTGTGCTGGCGCCAGGAGCGCCACCCGAGCCAGGCCGCGACCATGACGGCGGTGGGTCCGCGCTGGCCGAGTACGACGAGGTAGTCGAGGAAGGCGTGCAGCTGCGGCCACTGCTCGTAGGGCCGGAAGAACATGATCTGCCAGTCCAGCCGGACGAGCCAGGACGTCGTCAGCACGGCCACGACGATCGCGAGGTAGCACGCGAGCAGGGCGGCGAGGAGCACGACGCGGTGCCGGCTCATCCGCGGTGTTTGCAGATGAGCCGGTCGCTCTGGTTCCCGGTCCAGCCGGGCGAACACCGGCTCCAGACGGGTCAGCATTTGGTCGGTACGCACTCAATCGACGTTACCGCGCGACGACGGGCGGCCCGGTCGAATCGCGGGCTTTGTGATGACCATGTGATGTGGAGTGCGTCTCACGCAGAACTTAATTGCCGCTATTTCGGCGTTTGTTGGAACTCCGCCGATTCAACTCCGGGACTGCTGCCCCGGTAATTATCCGCATACGTGTCTCGGATTTATTGCCCTCGTTCAATTCCTTTACGCAATCATGGATTGGAATGATCCATTCCGTGATCACGGAGGCCCCGAACCGTTCAGCCAGAACGCCCCGTACACCGCCGACGCCAGGGCCGCCGTCCCCAGCACCGCCACCGCCCGGCCGGTCCGCCACCGGGCCAGGGCCACCGCCACGGGCAGCAGCAACGGGAACGCGGGCAGCAGCAGCCGCGGCTTGGACCCGAAGTACCCGGAGGCGCACAGGGCGAGGGCCACCACGACCCCGGCGTACACGAGCAGCGCGGCGGGCTGCCGCTGCCGCACGCACAGCCGGTACAGCCACAGCACCAGCAGCACCCCGGCGATCAGGCCGAGCCCGGCCGCGAAGGCGGAGGACGCCAGACGTGCCCCGACGAAGCAGGCGAAGGCCCAGCCCCCGTCGAAGCCGTTGCCCCAGCCGGCCTGTACGTCCAGGTACCCCAGCAGGCCGCCGCCGGTCCGCCGACCCACCCACCCTACGTACGCGGCCGCGCCCAGCGGAGCCAGCAGCACCCCGGCCGCCGTCCGCCACGAACCCTCCCCGCGCCGCCACGCCAGGGCCGCGGCCACCCACACCGCCGCGACCACGGCCGCGCCGACCGGCCGGGTCAGCCCCGCGCCGGCCGCGAGCAGGCCCGCCGTGATCCAGCGCCCGCGCAGGACCGCGTACAGGGCCCAGGCCGCCAGGGCGGTGAACAGCGACTCGCTGTACGCCATGGACTGCACGATCCCGACCGGCAACGCCGCCCACAGCGCCGCCGCCAGCACCCCGGCACGGCGCCCGTACAGCAGGTCCGCGACGGCGAAGATCCCCCACGCGGCGGCGAGCCCCGCCACCGCCGAGACCACCAGGCCCGCGGAGCCGTACGAGAGCCCGGTGGGCGCCGCCAGCAGCCGCTCCAGCCACGGCAGCAACGGGAAGAAGGCCAGGCTGGAATGGACGGCCCCGTTCGGCAGGACCACCTCGTACCCGTACCCGCCGCCGGCGACCCGGGCGTACCAGAGCGAGTCCCAGCGGGCCGACAACAGCGTGTGCGGGCTGCTGCCCGCCACCGCGCCCCACACGCCGAGGACGCCCAGACCGAGCATGCGGACCGCCGCGAAGGCGGCGAGCGCGGGCGCGGCCCGGCGGGGTCCGGGTTCCTTCACGGGCACCTCGTGGGTGGGGTCGGTTCTCACGCAGACGAGTATCGACGCCCCGGCCGCGGGCCCCGGACGAGAACCACGGGCCGTGGCCGGGCGTGTACGGGGGAGTGAGGACACACCGGGGCGAGTGGCGCACACCACACCGGGGCCGCCGCCGCGATGAGAGCTTGACCACGTGTCGGACACGCGAACTCGCGTACGCTGACCCTTCACTCGCGAGTCGATGCCGGACCCCGTTGGACGCCGCCCAGCGCACCACCCGCGGCGCCACAACGACGCTGGTCCGCCGAGTGCGAGGGATCACCTGGGAGGTACACGCATGTCGGGGACGCACACGACCGGCGACGGGAACCCTTCCCTCCGGCAGCGCGTCAGCGCCGCCTCCGGCGGCGCCAACCGCTGGGCCGTCCTGGCCGTCCTGTGCGTCAGCCTCGTGCTCGTCGCGCTCGACGCGACGATCCTGCACGTGGCCGTCCCCTCCGTCACCGAGGACCTGCGCCCCGGCGCCGTGGAACTCCTGTGGATCGTCGACGCCTACCCGCTGGTCTGCGCCTCGCTGCTGATCCTCTTCGGCACCCTCGGCGACCGGGTCGGCCGCCGCCGGATCCTGCTCCTCGGCTACGGCCTCTTCGGATGCGCGTCCGCCATCGCCGCCCTCGCCGACAACGCCCAGGTCCTGATCGCCGCGCGCGCCCTGCTCGGCATCGGCGGGGCGATGATCATGCCCGCCACCCTGTCGATCCTGCGCCAGGTCTTCCCCGACCGGCGCGAACGGGCGCTGGCCATCGGCATCTGGACCGCCGTCGCCGCGATCGGCGCGGCCAGCGGCCCCGTCCTCGGCGGCTTCCTCGTCCAGCACTACTGGTGGGGTTCCGTCTTCCTCATCAACATCCCGCTGATGGCCCTGATCCTGCCGCTCGGCCATTGGCTGCTGCCCGAATCCCGGGGCGCTGCGGACGGACCCTGGGACGTGCTGGGCGCGCTCATGGCCGCGGGCGGGGTCCTCGGCGTGGTCCTCGGGGTCAAGCGGCTCGGCGCCGAACGGCACCTCCTGGACCCCGAGGCGCTGGTGCCCCTGGCGCTCGGCGCGGCCCTGCTGATCCTCTTCGTACGCCGCCAGAGCCGCCACGAGCACCCGCTGATCGACATGCGGATGTTCTCCCGCGCCGCGTTCTCCACCTCCGTCGGCTGCATCGTGCTCGCCATGCTGGCGCTGGTCGGCCTGGAACTGATCGCCGTCCAGTACCTCCAGCTCGTGCTGCGCCTGAGCCCGCTGGAGACCGGCCTGCGGCTGCTGCCGCTCACCTTCGCCGCCATGGCCGCCGGCGCCACCGGTTCGTACACCCTCCAGCGGGTCGGCCCGCGCAGGATGGTCTCGCTCGGCTTCGTCCTGACCGCCGCCGCCGTACTGCTGCTGACGCTGATGGGCCAGCAGGACCGGCCCGTGCTGCTCACCATCGGGTTCGTCCTGCTCGGCTTCGGCCTGCAGACGACCCTGTTCGCGGCCTACGAGTCCATGCTCAGCGAGGCCCCCGCGGACACCGCCGGCGGCGCGGCCTCCATAGGCGAGACCTCCTACCAGCTCGGCGCGGGCATGGGCATCGCCCTGCTCGGCAGCGTGATGAACGCCGCCTACGCGCCCGGCCTGACCGGCCTCCCCGGCGTCCCGGCCGATGCGGCGCGCGACGCCGCGCACTCGCTCGGCGAGGCCTACCAGGTCGCCGCCCACCTCGGTGGCCCGGCGGGGGACTCCCTGCACGCCGCCGCCCGGCACGCCTTCGTGCACGGGCTGCACGTCACGCTCGTGGTCAGCGCGGGCCTGCTGCTCGCGGGGGCCGTGATGGCGCTGAAACTGCCCCGGACCATGGACGGCGCCGAGCCGGTCGAGTGCGGCGAGCCGGCCGCCGACGCCCCGCCCGCGGGTGCCGTACGCCTTCCCGCGCAGGCCGACGGCGCCGCGCGGATCCCCGCGCCGGGCGGGCCGGAACACGACACGGCCGTCGGCGGGCGGCCCGGCCGCACGGCCTGATCCCGCGCCCGCCCGGCCCGGTCGCGGCACGGCGGAAATCCGGGGGTGGACCAGGGGCGGGACCGACGACAAACTTGCACCGCTAGGTTTCGCCCCACGTGCCTGCCGGGAGGCCCCTCTTGTCCGCGTCGAAGACCCCCTTCGTCCCCACCGACCCGCTCGGGCTGGACGAGCTGCTCAGCCCCGAGGACCTCGCCGTCCGCGACACGGTCCGCACCTGGGCCGCCGACCGGGTCCTGCCGCACATCGCCCAGTGGTACGAGGACGGGGAGCTCCCCGGCATCCGCGAGCTGGCGCGCGAACTCGGCTCCATCGGCGCGCTCGGCATGTCCCTGACCGGCTACGGCTGTGCGGGCGCGAGCGCCGTCCAGTACGGACTGGCCTGCCTGGAGCTGGAGGCCGCCGACTCGGGGATCCGCTCGCTGGTCTCCGTACAGGGCTCGCTGGCCATGTACGCGATCTGGAAGTACGGCTCCGAGGAGCAGAAGGAGCGCTGGCTGCCGGGCATGGCGGCCGGCGAGCTGATCGGCTGCTTCGGCCTGACCGAGCCGGACGTGGGCTCCGATCCGGCCGCGATGCGCACGTACGCGAAGCGCGACGGCGGCGACTGGGTGCTCAACGGGCGCAAGATGTGGATCACCAACGGCTCGGTGGCCGCCGTCGCGGTGGTCTGGGCGCAGACGGACGAGGGCATCCGCGGCTTCGCCGTCCCCACCGACGCGGCGGGCTTCTCGGCGCCGGAGATCAAGCACAAGTGGTCGCTGCGCGCCTCGGTGACGAGCGAGCTGGTCATGGACGACGTGCGGCTGCCGGCGGAGGCGGTGCTGCCGGGAGTCACCGGGCTCAAGGGACCGCTGGGCTGCCTCAGCCACGCGCGCTACGGAATCGTCTGGGGCTCCATGGGCGCGGCGCGCTCCGCCTTCGAGACGGCGCTCGACTACGCGAGGACGCGGGAGCAGTTCGGCAAGCCGATCGGCGGCTTCCAGCTCACCCAGGCCAAACTCGCCGACATGGCGCTCGAACTCCACAAGGGCATCCTGCTCGCCCACCACCTGGGCCGGCGGATGGACGCGGGCACCCTGCGGCCGGAGCAGATCAGTTTCGGCAAGCTCAACAACGTCCGCGAGGCCATCGACATCTGCCGTACCGCGCGGACGATCCTCGGGGCCAACGGGATCTCCCTGGAGTACCCCGTCATGCGACACGCCACCAACCTCGAATCGGTCCTCACCTACGAGGGCACCGTCGAGATGCACCAGCTCGTCCTGGGCAAGGCGCTCACCGGGCTCGACGCCTTCCGGTGAGGGGCCCCCAGCCGGCGCCGGGAGGAGCCCCCGGGCTCAGCTCTGGTTGAAGAAGTCGCGGGTCCGCCCGCCCGCCTCACCGCTGACGATCTGGGTGTCGGCCGGGGTCAGGAGGAAGACCCTGGTCGCCACCCGCTCGATCGAGCCGCGCAGGCCGAAGGTCAGGCCGGCCGCGAAGTCGACCACGCGCTTGGCGTCGCCCGGGTCCATCGAGGAGAGGTTCACGATCACCGGGACGCCCTCGCGGAACAGCTCGCCGATGCCGCGCGCGTCACGGAAGCCGTCGGGGGTGACGGTCGCGATCCGCCGGCCCTGCTCGACCGCGGAGTCCGAGGCCACCTTCACGCGCGGGTCGGTGACCCACTGGTCGCCGGGTCCCGCAACGGAACCCTGCTGGCGCTCCACCGCCTCCGCGTAGTCGTCGTCGTAGTACCGCTCGTCGTCGCTGTCCTCCACGAGACCCAACCAGGCACTCGCCTTGCGTACCGAACCCATGGACGCCTCCTTTCACCGTGGCCAGCCTGTCTTCTTCTCCGCTGCCCCTATGGTCGTCCATGATGCTGACAACGCGCCAAGTGGATAGCCGCCGCGCAGGGGTTTCGTGACGCGACTGGTGCAGAACATCCGTTGCACGGTCAAGGTTTCCGGTGGCTACCACTGCTGACTGAGTGAAAATACGACCACTGCCGCCGACCGGGTGAGCCACTGGGACGGACGAGTGAACGACCGGGCTCGATACGATGCCCCCGAAACACGCGTATGACACACGGGGGAACCGAATTTGTTCGGCATTGTCAGACCTTGCGCACACCGGCTCGGTGAGCGGTTCAAAACGGAGTGGATGGCTCATCTGTGCGGTCTCTGCCTGGCACTTCGCGGTGACCACGGGCAGTTCGCCAGGATCGTCACCAACTACGACGGCCTGCTGGTCTCCGTTCTGACGGAGGCTCAGTCCGGACCGCTGCCCGGCGCCCGGCGCACCGCCGGCCCCTGCCCGCTGCGCGGCATGCGCACCGCCCCGGTGGCCAACGGCGAGGGCGCGCGGCTGGCCGCCGCCGTTTCGCTGGTGCTGGCCTCCGCGAAGGTGCGGGACCACGTGGCCGACCGGGACGGGCTGTTGGCGCGGGCGCCGATAGCCGCCGCGGCGCGCACGGTGGCCCGCGGCTGGGACCGGGCCGGCGCCCGCACCGGGGCCTCGCTCGGCTTCGACACGGCCGTGCTCGTCGACGCCGTGGACCGGCAGGGCGRCATCGAGACCCTGGCGGGCCCCGGCACCTCCGTCCTCGTGGTCACCGAGCCCACGGAGACCGCCACCGCCGCCGCCTTCTTCCATACCGCGGTCCTCGCGGGGCGGCCAGGCAACGCCGCGCCCCTGGCCGAGGCGGGCCGGTACTTCGGCCGGCTCGCGCACCTGCTGGACGCCGTCGAGGACCAGAGCGCCGACGCCGCCTCCGGCGCCTGGAACCCGCTCACCGCCACCGGAACCACCCTCGCCGAGGCCCGCCGGCTGTGCGACGACGCGCTGCACGGGATACGGCTGGCGCTGCGCGAGGCGGAGTTCGCCGACGCGGGACTGGCCCACCGGCTGCTGGTGCACGAGCTGCGCACCTCGGTGGACCGCGCCTTCGGCACCGCCGGCTGCGGCCACACCGCCGTGAACGCCGCCGGACAGGGCTACGGCGCGCCGCCGCAGGGCTACGGCGGCCCGGACGCGGGCCACGCGCACGGAGCCCCGTACGGCCACGCCGGTGGCAACCCGTACGGGAACGGGAACCCCTACGCCCCCCACGCCCCCGGCGGGCCGGGGATGCCGCCCCCGATGGGCCCGGGCGGCCCCGGCGGTGGCGGCGGCTTCGGCGGGCTGCCCCCGCAGAAGCCGCGCCGCGGGCTGCTGGCCGGGTGCGCGGTGGCCGTGGGGCTGTTCTGCACCTGCCAGCTGTGCTGCACCGACTACGAGGGCCCGTGGTCCCGGAAGAAGCGGGACGCCTGGTGTGACGACTGCGATTGCTGCGACTGCGGCGACTGCTGTGACGGGTGCGATTGCTGCGACTGCGGATGTGACTGCGGCTGCTGAGCCCTGAGAGGGCGTCAGATTCCACAGGTCCGGACGGGGTACCCCGGGGTTCCCGTCCGGAACTGTGTGGAAGGGTTCAGCGGCATGAGTGACGAACGGGATTCCACAGCCTGGCGGGAGTGGCACGAGCATCGCGAGGCCACCGTCTCCGCCCCCTACGGACCTCTCGCGCTGACCGGTACCCACTGGCTCGCGGACTACCCGGAAGGTCGAATTCCGGCCGTTCCGGGGCGGTGGCGCGCCACCGGGTCCGGGGTCGCGCTGAGTGCCGCCCCCGAGGACGGCCTCGAACTCGACGGCCGCCCCTTCGCCGGGGAGGCCGCCCTCGACGCCGACGAGGAGCCGCCCGCGGCCTCCCGTACCGCCTCCGGACGGCGGCGGCTCGTGGTCATCCGGCGCGAGGGCGAGTGGGCGGTCCGCGTCTTCGACCCCGACTCCCCGGCCCCCGCCGCGTTCCGGGGCGTCGAGGCCACCCCGTACGACCCCTCGTACGTACTGCCGGGCCGCTTCCGCCCGTACGGTGAGCAGCGCACCGTCCTGGTGGAGAACGCCGACGGGCGGGCCCGCGGGCTCGGCCTCGGCGGCGAACTGTCCTTCTCCCGGGCCGGGGAGGAGCACACCCTCCAGGTGGCCGTGGACGCGGACGACGGCAGCCTCTGGGCCGTCTTCGCCGACGCCACGGCGGGCCGTTCGAGCTACCGCTTCCGCTTCCTGCGGCCGGGGAGCCCGGCCGCGGACGGGAGCATCGCGGTGGACTTCAACCGGGCGCTGCTCCCGCCCTGTGCCTTCGCCGACCACTTCGTCTGCCCCTTCCCGCCCCCCGGGAACACGCTGCCCTTCGAGGTCGCCGCGGGGGAGCGGAGGCTGAAAGGCGCCCTTGCCGCCGGTGGCTGACGACAGGACACTCCCGTCAGCGTCATCCGGCGGACTTGTCAGGGGCACGGCGAAAGTGTGCGGGGTCACCCGTACCTCCGCCCCCTCCCCACCGCCGCTCACGGGCTCCGGCGCCCCCCACCTCTGCCGGGCCCCCGACCCCCTTCCGGGAGGACGTGAAGTGAGGAACAAGAAGATGAGCCGCATCCGCCTGCTCGCCGTCGCCGCCGGTCTGGCCGCCGTCGCCGGACTCGCCACGCCCGCCGTCGCCGGCGCGCACCCCGCCGACGAGGGCTTCAGCGCCGCCCGCCTCGACGCCGTAGGGGCCTCGGTCCTGCGCGCCGACGTCGCGGGCACCGCCTGGCACACCGACCCCGCCACCGGAACCCTCGTGGTCACCGCCGATTCCACGGTCACCGAAGCCGCGCTGGCCAGAATCCGCCACGAGGCCGGCCCCGACGCCGGGGCCCTGCGCATCGAACGCACCCCCGGCAAGCTGCGCAAGCTGATCTCCGGCGGCGACGCCATCTACGCGACGAGCTGGCGCTGTTCGCTCGGCTTCAACGTGCGCAGCGGCAGCGACTACTACGTCCTCACCGCCGGACACTGCACCGACGGCGCGGGCACCTGGTGGACCAGTTCCTCCCACACCACCACCATCGGATCCACCGTCGGCTCCAGCTTCCCCACCAATGACTACGGCCTCATCAAGTACGCCAGCAACTCCCCGGTCCCGCCCGGCACCGTAGGCAGCCAGGACATCACCAGCGCCGTCGACGCCACCAACGGCATGTCCGTCACCCGCCGCGGCTCCACCACCGGCGTCCACGGCGGCACCGTGACCGGCCTCAACGCCACCGTCAACTACGGCGGCGGCGACATCGTCTACGGAATGATCAAGACCAACGTGTGTGCCGAACCCGGCGACAGCGGCGGCCCGCTCTACTCCGGCAGCCGGGCGGTCGGCCTCACCTCCGGCGGCAGCGGCAACTGCTCCTCGGGCGGAACCACCTTCTTCCAGCCCGTCGTCGAAGCGCTGAACGCCTACGGCGTCAGCGTCTACTGACCCGCGGGATCCCCCCCCGGTCCACGCGGTCCGGCCGGCCCACGCACCCCGGTCGGCCCCCTGGACGTCCTCCCGCCTTCTGGGAGGATGTCCAGGGCATCCGGTCCACGGGGAGGCAGGTCTCCGCATGCAGGTTCCCTCATGAAGCGCATCGGCGTGACCGGACACCGGTCCATCCCCGACGAGCTGCTGGGCCACGTCCGCGAGGCCCTGCGCACCGTGCTCGGCGGCCACCAGGGCCCGCTGGAGGCCCTCTCCAGCCTCGCCGACGGCGCCGACCAGCTCTTCGCCGACATCGCCCTCGAATGCGGAGCCGAACTCACCGTCGTGATCCCCAGCGGGGACTACGAGGACACCTTCGAGGACCCGGACGCCCTCGCCGGCTACCGCAGGCTCAAGCACCGCGCCACCCAGGAGGTCCGCATGGCCTTCGCCCGCTCCACCGACGAGGCCTACTACGCGGCGGGCACCTACATCGCCGACGCCTGCGACCGGCTCGTCGCCGTCTGGGACGGCCTTCCCGCACGCGGGCACGGCGGCACCGCCGAGATCGTCTCCTACGCCCRGACCCTCGGAAAACCCGTCACCGTCATCTGGCGCGCGGGCGTGACCCGGGACTGAGCCACGCCCCGCCCGCCCCTCAACTGCTGTGCCGGGCCAGCCAGTCCGTGTGCTGCGGAGAGACGTACCGCTCCGTCTCGTACACCGACGACGGCCACTGCGACTCCGTGATCGTCGTCTGCATCACGACCATCATCGCCGCCAGGTCCTGCTCGATCAGCGTGTGCGCCTCGATCAGCGGATGGTGGCGCCGCACCTCGTTCCAGGCGATCGCCGCCGCCGCGGCCGCGCTCAACAGCCCCGCCGGCACCGGACCCGAGYCCGGACCGAACGCCCCGACCAGCGCGCACAGCAGGGCCAGACAGGTCAGCAGCACGATCGTCCACGACCACAGCGCCGTCGCCCGCCGCGACCCCTCCGTCTTGCGCCGGTACCAGTTGCGCTGCTCGATCAGCCGGTCCCGCACGTACGTCTCCCGGCGCACCGCGTACTCCAGCCCGCGCAGCCGGTTCATCGCCCCGGTGACCTCCCCGCCCTCCGGCACCAGGCCCGCCGTCCGCKGATCCTCCCAGCCCATCTTGCGGAGCTCGTCCAGCCCCTTCTCCAGCCGCGCCCGGTACACCCCCTCCGCCCCGGCCACCTCGCTGCCGAAGGGCGCCCCGTGCACGGCGTAGCGCCACGCCAGGGACTTGATGAACTCCGCCGCGCTGCGGTTGAGCTGCCACTGGGGACGGGCCCGCCGCCGGGTCGCCCGTACGCCCACGGCCAGCACCCCCGCGTACGCCAGCGCGCTGAGCGCCCCGAACACGTGCAGCGAGCCCACGGCGGGCCCGGACGGCAGGGCGGCGGCCCCGGCGGCCGCGACCAGCAGCAGCAGTTGCGCGCGGGTCGCCTGGGTGGACTCCCGCTGCCGGGAGACCGCCGCCTGATCGGTGTGGTGGAAGAGGGCCGGCAGGTCCTCGTTGCGAAAGGTCATGCTGTCGGTCACAGCGCCCCCCTGATGTCGGGTGGCGGGCGGCCGGCACCCCGCGTCCGCGGGGCCCCCGCCGCCCTCCGTCGGATCACACCGCGAGCGGCTCCAGGTCCCGGTGGACCCGCCGCTCGTCCCGGGCGTACCGGGTCAGACCGTGGTCCTCCCCGAGGAGGCGCGTCAGCTCCGCCACCGCCTCCGCCCGCACCCGGGCCGCCTCCTCCTTGCGGCCCATCATGTCCAGGCTGACCGCCATGTTCGACGCGCTCGCCAGGGTCTCCGGGTGGTGTGCCCCCAGGGCCTCGCGCAGCCGCATCACCGCGATCCGCTCCAGCTCCAGCGCACCCTCCGGATCACCCAGGTCGGCGCGCGCGTTCGCCAGGTTCAGGTGCGCGAACACCGTGTGCGGGTGGTTGTCGCCCAGCACCTCGCGCATGTTGCGGATCGTCTGGCGCAGCATCGGCTCCGTCCTCTCCGCCGCACCCGTGCCCCAGTGGAAGACCGCCAGGTTGTTCAGCGCCGCCAGGGTGTACGGGTGCTTCTCGCCCGGCACCTTCATGTACTCGTCCACCACCTCCTGCGCCAGGTCCCGCGCCGCGCCCGGGTCGCCCGTCGCGAACAGGTCCGAAGCCAGGTTCAGCTCACAGGCCAGCAGGTCCGGATTGACCGAGGTGTACTTGGCCCGGTACCGGTTGCGCGTGGCCGTCGTCAGCCGCAGCGCGTCCTCCAGCTCGCCCGCCCGCCGCAGCGACACCGCCAGGTTCTTCGCCGCCGACAGCGTGCCGGGGAACGCCCGCCCCAGCGTCCGCTTGTAGATGTCGTACGTCCGGCTCAGCAGCTGCACCGAATCGTCGTAGCGGCCCACCTCGCGCAGGTCCCGGGCCAGGTTCTGCGCCGAGGACAGGGTGTACGGGTGGTCCGGCCCCAGCACCTCGGTGCGCCGGTCGAAGACCTCCTGGTCGATCTCCCTGGCCCGCGCGTACTGCCCCACCATCCGCAGGTTCAGCGCCAGGTTGTTCGCGGCGGCCAGGGTGCGCGGGTGCGCCTCGTGGAAGATCTGCCCGAAGCCCTCGTGCGCCGCCGTCGCCAGCTCCATCGCCTCCCCGTACCGGCCCAGCGCGCCCAGGTCCATCGCCAGGCCGCTCGTGGTCATGTACGTGTGCGGGTGCGAGGGACCCAGCGCGGTGCGCTGCCGCTCCAGCGTGACCTCGTCCAGCTCCTTCGCCTCCACGAACCGGCCCTGCGACCGCAGGATGTTGGAGAGGTGGAAACGCAGGTACAGGTACTGGAGGTCGTCGCTGCCGAGCATCTCCCGCCACGACTCGCGCAGTTCCTCGCCCAGCGCGTACGCGGCCTTGAAGTCACCGCGCTTCCACAGGTAGCGCACCCGGTCGATCAGCAGCCGCCGGGTCTCCGGCTCCTTGCAGAACCGCGCCTCGGACGGGCTCAGGTGCGGCCAGATCGTGTTGAACCGCGGCCAGGTCGCCGGGTTGTCTATCGGCTCGTCGTCATCGGGCCGCGCACCCGCCAGGATCCGGTGCACCGCGTGCCGGGCCTCGCGCTGCTCCTCCTCCGACAGCTGCGCCCGGATCACCGCCTGCACCAGGCGGTGCACCTGGATGCTGTTGCTGACCTGGTCGACCTTGGCCATCGCGAACCGGCCGATCTCCCGGATCACCCGGCCCAGCACCAGCTTCTCCTGGAGCGAGGAGTCGTACGGCTTGAGCGCGTCGATCATCTCCTTGCTGTACAGGAGGTTCGCCGAGATCGGCTCCGGCGCGAAGAAGGCGCACAGCTGGAGCAGCCGCACGGCGGCGGGGGAGCGGGACTGCAGCCGCTCGATCGACACGTTCCAGGTGGCCGCCACCGGCTCCGGGTACCCGGGCGGCTGGTTCAGGCCCAGCACCCGCGCGGCCTGCTGGGCCAGCTGCTCCAGGTACTCGGACACCGGCGTCGCCGTCTCCGCGATCCACGCGCCCGCCTGCTCGACGGCCAGGGGCAGGTCGCCCACCGCGACGGCCACCTGCTCGGCGTCGTCCTTGGTCAGCCCCGGTGCCCGGCGCTGGAGGTGCTCGATGGACTCCTCGCGCAGGAACACGTCCACCGGCAGCGCGTCCCCGTACTGCGACCAGGACTGGTTGCGCGAGGTGACCAGCACGTGCCCGGGGCCGCCCGGCGGGAAGAACCGCTTGAGCGTCTCGGGATCGTCGGCGTTGTCGAAGACCAGCAGCCACCGCGAGGACGGCACCCCGCGCCGCAGCAGGTCGATCGCCTCCTGGGAGGCGGCCGACATGTCCTCGCCGGTCTGCGCGCCCAGGCGTACGGCCAGCTCCGCGAGGGCCGCCACCACGTCGTCGGTCTGCTCGGAGGAGATCCACCAGACCAGGTCGTAGTCGGCCATGAACCGGTGCACGTACTCCAGCGCCACCTGCGTCTTGCCGACGCCGCCGAGCCCGTACAGGGTCTGCGGCTGCGGAAGCACCACGGCCATGCCGCCGCCGAGCTGGTCGCGCATCCGCTCCAGGACGATGCTGCGCCCGGTGAAGCCGGGGTTGCGGGGCGGCGCGTTCCAGATCTTCGGGACCGTTCCCGGGAAGCGGGGTCCGGGCTGGGAGGCGCTCGCGACGCTGTCCGGCAGCGCCATGGGGCGTTCCACGGCCCGCAGCAGGGCGGTGGTCGCGTGCACCTCGTCGAGGCGGAAGAGGTCCACCGGATTGCGGTCGATGTAGGGCGTGGCCAGGCGTACGTCGCCCACCCGCAGCGGCACCAGCTGGCGGCGGCCCCCGGTCGGGTCCTCGGCGGCGGCCCGGTCCCACACGTCCACGGCCCGCGCCGACTTCAGGTAGGCGCTGGAGAGCAGCACCACGGTCCGGGCCGCGGTGTCGACGCTGATGCCCCCGCCCAGGGTGTCGCCGGCCGCACCCGCGGCGGCCGTGTCGGGCACCCGCTCGGCGGAGACGTCCCGGGGGACGACCCGGAAGCCGGCCCGGGTCAGGACCGACTCGATCCAGTCGGCCCACATCCGGTTCTCGGCGACGTAGGAGAGGAACAGGTCGGCGGGCAGTGCCGGGCGGCGGCGGGTGAAGGCGTCCCGGATCCGCAGCCGGACCTCCTCGCCGATGGCCGGCATGGAGGTGACCTCGCCCCCGGTGACCACCGTGGTGAGCCGTTCGAAGGCGGAGAGCAGGGAGTTGGTCAGCCCGGCCTCGTCGCCGAAGGTGGCCAGGGTCTCCTCGTAGGCGTAGTAGGGTCGGTAGGGGATCTCCACCGCGCCCCAGTAGGAGGTGAGTTCGTCCCCGACCAGGCCGTTCGGGAAGCGGTCGAACTTGATCCGGGCCAGGGCGCGGCCCGCGTCGGCCTTCTCCTTCTCGCCCTCGTCGATCCGCATCGGGACCGGGTAGATCTTGATGCCGCGGTCGTTGAACCGCTCGTCGATCTGCCGGGCGACGGAGGCGGCGCCGTCGATGGACTGGTCGGAGAGGGTGAAGCAGTCGACCAGGACGTCGGGCAGGTGGACGGTGCAGATGTCGGCGATGTCGGACAGCCCCGTGCGGCTGTCGATCAGGACGTAGTCGTAGTTCTTCTTCATGTCGGCCCGCAGCGCGTCGAAGAAGAGGCCGCCGCCGAGCCGGTCGTAGAAGTTGTCCCAGTCGAAGGTGGACACGGTCGCCGAGTACTCACGGTTCTGCCGGCCCGCCGAGACGAAGTCCAGGGTGCCGCCGTCGGGGAACTCCCAGCCCAGGTTCTCGGGGGTGAGGGAGACGGCGTGCGGCTGGATCCGGGCGTAGTCCTTGTGCCAGTCGTCGGCGCGCTGCACGGGGCTGGTGGCCGCCCAGGCGTACTCGCTGATCAGGTCGATGACCCCGGTGGTGGCCCCGAGCGTGGAGGGGTCGAGGAAGGGGTGGAAGAAGCGGTGCAGGCCCGGGGCCTCCAGGTCCCAGTCCACGGCGAGGACCCGCTTGCCGTTGGCGGCGAGGATCCACGCGGTGTTGGCCAGAGCCATCGTGCGGCCGGTTCCGCCCTTGTAGGAATAGAAGGTGACGATGCGTCCGTCTCGGCTGTCACGACTGGCTGTCATCCGCGTCCCCCCGGTCGGTGTCGGTGCTGTCGTTGTCTGCGTCGGGCCCGTCCGCCCCGTCCGCCCCGTCCGCTCCGTCGGGCCCGCGTTGCGCGGTGGGCGGGAAGGGCGCCGGAGGCGGTACGGGCGGTCCGCCCATGCCCATCGGCCCCAGCAGGCGCGGGCGTTCGGTGTGGGTGTTCCCGGCCGGCAGGTACACCTGGGCATGTCTGAGGAACTGCTGGGCGGCGGCCTCGACCACCTGCGGCAGGATCTGCCCGAGGGTCTCCATGTTGGCCACACCGTTCGCGGCGGCGCGGCAGGCGGCCCGGCCCTGGCCCATCTTGACGGGCAGGGTCTCCTCCAGCCGCCGTGCCAGCTCGGTCTCCTTCACGCGGCTCTGGTGGTCGTACCGGTTCCACGGCACGACCACGTTGATCCACGGGCGGTGCTCCTGGTCGAAGGCGGCGAGCCGCTGGCGCCGGTGTTCGTCCTCCACCGCCCAGCGGTCGACGATCAGGATCTCCGGCCGGGTGGGCGGCTGCTTGCTGTCGAAGTGTCCGGCCTCGTCGTCGAAGGAGGACATCGTGGTCTGGTAGTTGAGGTTCTTGACGAGGTCCTCGGCCACGTACGCGATCGGCATCCGGGCCACCGGGTGGTACGGGTTCCACTCCAGGGCGCTCTCCCCGTAGTACTCGGGGCTGCGCCCCGCCGGCAGGTCGTGCCGGGAGGCGGCGGCGACGGTCACGTGCAGGGTGCGGGCGGGGCCGCCGCCCGGGCCGGCGGCGTGCCGCCCCCCGGCGGGGCCGAAGGCGCTGGGCACCAGCCGGTAGTCGAGCGGGCGGACGGGGTCGAGGCGGACGGTCTCGGCGACCCGCACGATCCGCCGGGCCAGCTCGTAGACGGCCTGCTCGTACTGCTCGGCGTACCCGCGGAGTTTGATCAGCCCGTACAGCCCGTCGGTGACGTAGCGTTCGCCGAAGGTGTTGTGGTTGAACTGCAACCGCTCGGCCGGGCCCGGGAGTTGTGAGGGGGGCACGGGAACCCACAGGGCGGGGACGATGGCCTCGGCCCGCTGGTTGCTCAGCGCGCCGTGCTGGATGGCGCGCTGCGCGAAGGCGAACCACTCCTTCCCGCACATCTCACTGGCGAAGTACCGCGGCGAGAACAGGGGAACGAAGACCCGGCAGGTGGCGAGTGCCGCCCCGAGCCGCTCCGACCAGCCCTCGCCGCTGCGTATCTCCCGGTCCATGAAGCCGGCCTCGGATCCCGCGGGCAGATCGGTCAGCGCCATGATGTGGTTGCAGAGGTCACGGAACAGGCGCTCCACCCACATGTCGGGATCGGGTCCTCCCGGCCCGAACCTCGGTGTATGCGCATAACTGAGAAAAAAGTACGGCTGCACTGATGCGGGCACACGACCCCCGTCCCGAAGATGCGAGCGAAGAAACATCATTCCGGAGCTGCTTCGCCACATCCCCTCATCGTTCAGTCAATCAGCGTCTGTTTTCGGTCATCCAGTCCAGGGCGTGATCGACGGCGTCCGGAATCGAGAAGAGCGCGGCGGGTGCCCCTCCCACCCGGCCGCGGCGCACTCGGGAATCGGGGAACGCCCCGCCGATCTCCGCGAAATCGCCGTCGTCCAGCCTGACGTCCTCGTACGAGGTCCACGCCCCCTCTTGTCCTCCCCCGCGCGGACCCCCCGGCAGGTTCACCTTCACCACACAGTCGTACATGCGCAAGGGGGGCTTCGGAATTCGATACTCCGCGAGATGGAAAGCGGTACAGGCGGAAAATCCCACATTGATCATGAGTACCTGTCCTCCCTCCCAGCACAGCTTTCCCAGGGGGGAGTCCTCACCCAGATGGCTTTCCAGCCGGTGTTCCGCACAGAGCCGGTGCGCGTCGGCCCCGAGCGCCGCGAAGGAGGTCTGCGGATGGGCGCTGCGGGCGGCCCCCGGGGTGGTGCGGACCGTCTCGGCCAGGACGCCCACGCCCTCGCTGGGCGTGCGCTCCGGATCGAAGGCGGGCATGCGGGAGCGGAACTCCTTCACCTCCCGTTCGCCCAGGCCCGCGATCCGGGCCAGGTGGGAGGTGGAGGTGAGGGAGTTCGAGGAGGTGAAGGCGGGGACCACCAGGGTGCCGCCGGGGCCGAGCACCCCCCGCAGGGCGTCGCGCAGGGCCTCGGCGCGCAGACCGGTCCCGCGCAGGGCGGCGTGCACCAGCAGCCGCTGACGGGGGCGCACCCCGAGGAGGCGGAGCTGCACGGCCAGCGCGAGGGCCCCGACGGGCGGGGCCGCCGGTAACGACCGCTCGGGCGGGGGCGGTCCGGGTGGTCCGGGCCGGCCGGGCGGTCCGTCGGTCCGGGCGGGCCGTCCGTCGGCCGGTCCGTCGGCCGGTCCGGGCGGTCCGTCGGTGCGGGCGGGCCCGGGGCCGGGGGCCGTCACGCGTCCGCCGCCTTCAGCTCCCAGCGCAGCTCCTCCACGAGCCGCTTGCCGGTCACCGTCAGCTCGGCCGCCCCCGACAGCCGGTCGAGGGCGCGGTGGATGCGGTCCGCCCCGTCGGGCTCGTGCGTGGTGGTGGCCCGCCGGTACGCCTCCACCGCGACCCGCTCGTGCACGTCGGCCAGCAGCCGCGACACGGGGACCGGGCGGGTACGCCACGGCGACGGGTGCTGCCAGGCCCCGTCCAGCGCGTACAGGTCGGCCACCTCCGTCAGCGCCCGCAGCCGGGCCCGTCGCCGCCCGGTCAGCAGGGCCATCGCGGTCTCCCGTACCCCGGCGCCGTACGGCACCCCGAGCGCGCCCGGCCCGTGCCGCCCGGCCTCGCCCCAGCCGCCGGCCCGCGGGCCGCCCGCCAGCGGGGTCAGGGTGCTCAGCCCCACGGCCGCCGCACGGGCGAACACGGGGACGGTGCGGTGCAGCAGAGCCCAGGCCGCGTCGAGCCGGCAGCCCCACTCCCGCGCCTCGCCGGCGCCGAGCCGCAGCCGGGGCGGGCGGGCGAAGCAGTTGCGGTACGGGTCCAGGTCCTCCAGGGCCACCGGGTCCGCCCCGGGCCCCGGCGACCAGGTCCGTACGGGCAGCCAGCGCGCGTCCCCCGCGTCCGGGCCGAAGCGGTGCTCGGTGCGCCCGTCCCGTACGGCGTACCCCTCGCCGGTGTGGTGCAGCGAGGCCCGCCCGTCCGTGCCGGGCTCCCCGAGCCGCAGCAGGCCCAGCGTCGGCAGGTACACCTCGCCGTCCCGGTAGGCCACCTCCGCCGGCAGCTCCAGCCCGCCCCGCAGCACCGCCGCGGCGCCCAGCGCGGCCAGCCGGCGGGCCGCGCCGGGCCCGTCCGCCCGCCCCTCCCGGAGGGCCTCCAGGGCCTCCAGCACCCAGGTCCGGGTGAACGGGTGGTTGAGTACGGCGTCCAGCGCGTCCGCGCCCGCCCGCCCGGCCGCCTCCACCGCGCCCAGCAGCTCCCAGGCCCGCGCCCGGTCGGGGTCCGGCGCGAGGTCGGCGTGCAGCCGGGCCAGCAGGACCCGGGTCAGCTCCTCCTGCGACCGGGCGAGCGCGTCCGCGTCGGCCAGCTCCGGGGCCGTCTCCCGGGCGGCGGTGCGGCCCTCCACGCCGTCCACCAGCTCGCGCAGGTCGGAGCAGTACACGGAGGGGTTGTCGAAGCCGCCCGGCTCCGCGTAGCGGTGGGTGTAGAGCCCGCCGCCGCACGAACGTACGACGGGGCAGCGCCGGCACGTACCGCTGACGCCCGCCAGGCCCAGTTGCCGGGCCCGTACCCCGGGATGGGCCGCGACCAGGTCGAAGGGGTGGTCGAAGACGTTGAAGCCGGTGGCGGCGGCCCCCTCGAAGGCGGTCTTGAGGGAGTCGACCTGCTCCAGGGTCCCGTCGGTCTCGACGACCACGAGGTCGGTCGGGGCCAGTCCCAGGGACTCCGTCAGGCTGGGACCGCCGCGCAGGGTGGACAGCAGGGACTCGAAGAGCCGTACGGGCACCGGCCGGTCCAGCCGGTCCCAGCGGTCGAAGACCCGCAGCAGCCAGCGCGCGTACGCATCGGGCGCGCCGTCGGGCCGGACCGGCGGGGTCTGCCAGGTGGCGTGCGGGAGCAGGAAGTCGATCCGGGGCGGCTCCAGTTCGAGCAGGGCGTCCAGGACGGTGCCGGGTTCGTTGGCCACGTCCACCGTGCACAGGAGGCCCTGGTAGAGGTGGCGGTAGGGCGCGGAGCGGAGCAGGTCGACCGCGGCCAGCACCAGGGGGTGGCTCGTACGGCCGTCCGCGAAGCGGCGGTGGCGGTCGTTGGCCGCGCGGTCCCCGTCGAGGGAGATGCCCACCCGGACGCCGTACTCGGCGAAGAGGTCCAGGTACCGGGGGCTCAGCTGGAGGCCGTTGGTGTGGATCCGCAGATCGAGGGCGGCCGTACCGGCGAGCGCGCGGGTGAACTCCTCGCACACGAGCCGTAGTCGGCCGGGACCCGCCAACAGGGGTTCCCCTCCGTGGAGGATCACCGTGACGGAGGGGAGTTCATGGTCACGGGCATGTTCGGCGAGCCGCGACGCGGTCTGGGAAACGACCCCGGGGGAGATCACTTTCGGCCGGGCTCGCCAGCTCTGATCTGCGTGTTCGTAGACATAGCAATGATCACAAGCAAGATCGCATCTGCTGTGAACCTTCAGGACGATCTCGCGGAATGCGATCAGGCCGGTCATTCCACCAGTCTAGAGCGCGTACTTCTCCGTCAGAGCGCAGAGTTGAAGATCGGTGTCTGAACGTGACGGCCGGATTCCGACGGAAGGACCCGGCCGACCGCCGCGGCGGCGGAAGCGCTGCGCGTGTCGATCCGCGTGAGCGGGACCCGGCGGTCCTTGTCCGTGCTGGTCGGGGGGGTTGCGGAAGTGTTCACGACACCGTCCTCGGGGAGGCCATCTGAAATGGGGGGAAATGACATCAGTGCGTCACTGCTGTCAAGCGTGGACTTTACTCGCCCACACCCCATTGGCAACCGAGACATGACGCCTGGTCAAGCGTTCTATAGAAAGCGTGGCGCAATTCTCAAGAGGGCGCATTCGGCCGTTCGCCGGAATGCAAGATCCAATTTCCGGGTGGGGGCGGCCGGGGGCCGCCGGGGGTGCCCGGGTCCGCGTCATCGCAGGTCGGTAGGTTGGGCGGATGCCCACACCCCCCGTGATCCTGCTGCTGTCCGGAAGCCTGCGCGCCGGGTCCTCCAACGACCGTGTGCTGCGCACCGCCCGCGAGGTGGCCGCGCTGGCCCCGCAGCCGATGGAGGCGGTCCTCTACGAAGGCCTCGGCGGGCTCCCGCACTTCAACCCCGACGACGACCACGACCCACTGCCCGCCCCGGTGGCCGCACTGCGCGCCGCGATCGCCGGGGCGGCGGCGCTGCTGATCTGCGCCCCGGAGTACGCGGGCACCCTGCCCGGCTCCTTCAAGAACCTGCTGGACTGGACGGTCGGCGGCACCGAGATCTGCGACAAGCCCGTCGCCTGGGTGAACGCGGCCTCCCCCGGCCGCGGCGAGGGGGCGGCGGCCACCCTCCGGACGGTGCTCGGCTACACCGGCGCCGCCGTCGTGGAAGAGGCCTGTGTCCGCGTCCCCGTCGGCGGCGGGGAGCCCGCCGCCGACGGCCTCCTGACGGACCCGGCCGCCCGGGAACGCCTCGGCGGGGTCATCGCCCTGCTGGCCGCGGCCGCACGGGAAGCGGGCGACGCCTGAGGGCGGTCCGGAGGCGGCGCCGTGCCCGCCGTCCTCGGCGCCCCCGCCGCGCCCGGACGGGGCCCGGCTAGGCCGCCGCACCGGCGCCCGTCCCCGTACCCGTACCGGCGCCCGTAGCCGCACTCGTACCGGAGCCCGTACCCGTACCGGCGGCCGGGCCGGACGGGCCCGGGCCGGACGGGCCCGCTTCGGACGGCGGCCCGGGCCGGTCGGCGGCCGGGTCGGACCGGTCCCGCCTGACCTCCCGCAGGTACGCCAGCGCCTGCCGGCGGGACACCTCGCCCAGGAGCCGGTGTTCGTGGAGCCCCCTGCGGGCCTCGTTGCGGGCGTTGACGAGGGCCTCGGCCCGCAGGACCAGCAGGCCCGCGAACGCCGTCGTCGCGGCCGCCCACCAGGGGGCCCCGTCCAGTGCCACCGGGCCGGCCGCCAACAGGCCGCCGAGGGGGGCGAGAAGGCGTGTGACGGTCATGTGCGTGCTCCTCGAACGAGTGGACGGCGGATGGTGGCGGGGCACGCGCCGGGGTCCGGCGGATCCGTCAAGGAATCCTCCGGACCTGACGGTTGGCCGTACAAGCGACGCTCCGATGGCCAATATGAGTGCTCCGGGGCGGACTTGGCGCCCCGGAACAGGCCGCGGAGGCCCTGGCCGACGCGTCCCACCGACCACCGTTCTATGCCCGCTGCACCCCCGCTGACCAGGGGCGTCAGGCATCTGTGAACGAGTGAACGCCAATGAACGGCTCGTGAACGAGGAGAGCTGATGGCAGCATCTGCCGGCTTTCGGCCACGGGGGCCCCAGCGCCCCGATCCGGCGGCGGCCCCACCGGAGATACGGCCCTGGGTGACGCTCATGCGCCGGGTCCACGACGAGCTCTACGAAGGGCTCGACCCGGCCGAACGCCCCACCGTCACCGCACTGGCCGAAGCCGCCCACTGCAGCCGGTCCTACGTCTCGGAGTCCTTCTCGGGCAAGAGGCCCCCCTCGCTGTCCCTGTTCCTGTCCATGGTGACGGCGCTGAGCGGGGACCCCGCCGAGTGGGAGCCGCGGTGGCACCGGGCCGTCGCCGAGCGGGAGTCGGCCGTGGAGGCGGGCGCCGGGCCGGCCGTCGAGGAGGGCGAGCCCCTTCCGCCGCTGCCCGGGGTCGAGGACGCCGACGCGGACGGGACCCCTCAGCCCGCCGCGGACGCCCCGCCGTCCGCTCCCGGTCCCGCCCCGGACGTCCGCCGCTACCCCGTCCGCAGGCTGCTGCGGAACGCCGTCGCGTGGGTGGTCATGGCGTTCACCTGGCCGGCGCGGACCCGCCGGGACAGGCAGGCGGGACGCCTGCGCCGCAAGCTGGTCAAGCAGGTCAGGAACAGGACGGCCGACGAACTCGCGCGGGCCGAGGCCCACCACTACCTCCAGCCGCGGTTCGCGGTCCTGACCACGCGCCGGGAGGAGTACGCCGGGCGCGGCCGCCGGGACAGGAGGGCCCGCAGGAGCGAACCCGTACCGGTGCCGACCCACGTGACGAGCGTCCGCGCGCTCTACGAGGAAACCGACGACCTGGTCGTGCTGGGCAAGCCGGGCATGGGCAAGACCACCCAACTCGCCCGGCTCGCACACCGCCTGGCCGTCGAGGAGCTGGACGGCGGCGCGGACGCAGAGCCCCGGCGGGTCCCGGTCTACCTGCGCCTGGACACCTACCGGGGCGAACCTCTGGAGGAGTGGCTGGCCGAGGCGATCGTCCGTCAGTACAGCGACGTCTCCCGCCTGCTGGTGCGCACCTGGCTGAGCGAGCACCGGCTGCTCCCGGTGCTGGACGGCCTGGACGAGGTGCCGGAGGGGGACCGGTCCAAGTGCGTCGCGGAACTGCGGCGCCTGCGCCGCGCCTGCCCGGGGATGGCCGTCGGCTGCCGGACGGACGAGGCCGACCTGCGCCGTCTCGCCTTCGCCCTCCGTTCCCGGCAGTACGTCGAGATCCAGCCCCCGGGCCGGCGGGACGTCCAGGACTTCCTCGCCGCCGACCGGGAGGCCCTAGCGGACGTGCACGCCGCGCTGGAGGAGGACGCGGACCTCTGGCCGCTGCTCCAGTCGCCGATGATGCTCGGCTTCATCCGCGTCACGTACCGCAACAGGCCCGCGACCGACCTGCGCAGGCCCGGCAGCCTCGCCGAACGGCGCGGCCGGATCTTCGACGCCTACGTGGGGGAGTGCCTGCGGCGCGAGCGCCCGCGGCCGGACGGGGCCCCCGAGCGGACCCTGACCTGGCTGACCTGGCTGGCCCGGACCCTGACCGCGCGCGGTGAGCACGTGCTCTACCTGGACCGCCTCGACCTCGGCTGGCTGTCGCGCACGGAGCAGATGCTCCCGCGGATCGTCCCGAACCTGGCCATGTCGGTCTGCGCGCTCGGGCTGCCCGTCCTGTGGGTGGCGGCGGCGGTGCGCGCCGGGGTGGTGCACACCAGTGTCTCCGGCGCGGCCGCCCTCGCCGCCGCCATGGCGGTCACCTGCGCCGTGACGGCGTACAAGTCGGAGAAGCGGGCGGTGGAGATCGGCGACGACGGCGGCGAGGACGGCGGCGGCCGGCGGCGCGGGGCCCTCGTGGGTCCCGTCGCGGCCACCGGGCCGCTGATGGTCCTCATGGTGTACGGGCTGGTCTACGTGGCGCACGTCGACCTGTTGGCACCGGGAGCCGTGGTGGTGGCCCTCGCCTACATGTGGGTCGCCGCCACCCAGATGGAGGCCTCCTTCACCGATGTCTTCGATCCGGTGGAGCAGATGCGGTGGACCTGGCGGCGAAGCGAGCGGATGATCTATTCGAAGGCCAAGTTCCACATCGTGCGCGGCGCGTTGTCCCTGTTCATGTGGCTCGCCATCGAGTTCCTCCTCGGCTACGTCGTCCACCTGCTCTGCCCGGAGCCCTCGTGGGTCGGGCCGGCCGCGGCCGCGCTGCTGGGCCTGGTCTACATCGTCGGCAACCAGTTCGAGCCCTCGCTCCAGGACCGCCGCCCGCGCCCCAACGAGG
Organism: Streptomyces sp. M-16; assembly: GCF_052114405.1. NCBI lineage: Bacteria > Bacillati > Actinomycetota > Actinomycetes > Kitasatosporales > Streptomycetaceae > Streptomyces > Streptomyces sp. M-16. The sequence goes on from NZ_JBFRER010000033.1 coordinate 38,742, forward strand.
GGGTGCGCCGCACGGTGCGCTTCTCCCTGGTCCACGGGTTCGCCGGGCTGGTCGTGGGGGCACTCGGCCTGATCGTGCTGATCGGCCTGGCGGTGCCCGGCCACGACCTGCGGCGGGCCGGCTTCGTGGCCGCCCTGCTGGGCCTCCTGTTCGCCGTGGTGCGGGGCTTCCGGTTCGGGGGCCTGGCGGTCCTGCGGCACTGGACGATCCGGGCGATCCTGGCGTACCGGGGGCACACCCCCTACCGGTACCGGCGGTTCCTGCACACCGCGGAGGAGCGGGTGCTGCTCTTCCGTACGGACAGCGGGTTCTTCTTCCCGCACCGCCTGCTCCAACTCCACCTGGACACGCAGGTGGAGAGGCTGCTGCCCCGCGTCACGCCCGGCCCGGCGGTGCCCGCCGCACGCGGCCGGACGTGACGGGGGTCCGGCCGGACCCCGCCGGACCGGCCGGTCGCCGCTAGGCCGGCCGGCGCGGCTCGCGCCACATGCCCCACAGCACGGGGCCGCCGCCCGGCAGCGGCACCTCCGCGCGCACCCGGAAGCCGAAGTGCTCGTAGAGGGGGAGGTTGGACGGCTTGGAGGACTCCAGGTAGGCGGGCAGCCCCGCCGCGTCGGCCTTGGCCAGCCCCGAGCGCAGCAGGGCCGCGCCGTGGCCCTGCCCCTGGGCGGCCGGGTCGGCGCCGATGAGCGCGAGGTACCAGTGCGGTTCCCGCGGGGTGTGCGCGGAGGCCGCTGCGACGGCCTCCCCGAACAGGCCGGCCCGGTCGCCGAGGATGTTCCGCAGCTCCTCGATGGTCCCGGCGTCGGGAACGGCCTTGTCCCCCGCCTCCGGGGCCACCCAGAAGGAGGCGGCCGACCCGGTGCGCTCGCACACCCCGTGGTGGACGTACTGCCGGGTGAAGAGCGTGGTGAAGTAGCGGCCCAGTGACTCCTCGCGGGAGGCGTCGTCGGGGAAGAACCAGCGCATCATCGGGTCGTCGTCGAAGGCGCGGGTCAGGATGCGGCTGACGAGGGGGGCGTCTTCGATCGCGGCCGTTTCGGGCGTGTTCGTTATCGACATACGGGTCATTCTGCACCCCGATGATCTTGAACCCCGGGCCGGGGTCCCCCCTCCGCGCACCGGGCCGGGGACCGGGGGCCGCCGGGGTGACGCCTGAGCGACGCCTAGGCGGGCTGCTCCTCACCCAGGGCCGGGGCCGGGAGTTCGCGCAGCAGCCAGTTGAGGACGTCGGGGAGGGCGCGCAGGGCCGCGAAGTGGGCGGCGTCCGGGTCGATGGTGGTGGTGGAGCCGGGGATGCGGCGGCCCAGCCAGCGGGAGTGGCCGACCGGGGAGAACACGTCCAGCTCCCCGTGCCAGATCAGGACGGGCGAGCGGATGTCGGCGGGGTCGAAGCCCCAGGGGCGGCTGAAGGCCAGGATGTCGTCGATCCAGCCCCAGGCCGAGGTGCGGACCCCCTCGCGGTAGTTGCGCAGCAGCATCGACCGCAGGCCCGAATCGGAGACGATCATGCGGTCGTTGAGGGTCAGTTCCCGGCGCAGCTCCTCCAGGAGCCGTCCCGGGTCGCGGCGGATCCCGGCGGCGCGGGGGATCAGCCGGGCGGCGAGCTCCTCGGGGTCGTCGGTGGYGGTGGTGTACTCCCGTACGTTCGAGGCGGCCATCCCGGCGAACCAGTCCAGGTCCTCGGCGTCCCGGGGGGCGAGGGGGACCAGGGCGGCGGTCCGGGTCACCCGGTCGGGCAGCAGGGCGGCGCAGGCCAGGGCGCCGGGGCCGCCGCCGGACCGGCCGGCCACGGCGAAGGTGTCCAGGCCGAAGGAGTCGGCGACGGCGGCCACGTCGTGGGCCACGTCGGCGACGGTGCGGCCGGGGTGGCGGTCGGAGGCTCCGTAGCCGGGCCGGTCGTAGGCGATGAGCTGCATCCGCCGCTGGTAGAGCACCATGCCACGGGGCGCCGGGCCCAGGCGGCTGCCCGGCATGCCGTGGAGCAGGAGGACGGGCTTGCCGTCCGGATCGCCCCAGCGTTCGGCCACCAGAGTGCGTCCGTCCGCGGTGCGCACTTCTTTGCGCACGCGTTCCCTCCCCCACGTTCGACGCGAGCAGTCAGGGTGATTGTGCTCTTCGGTCGGGGAATGCGGTAGGCCGCATCCCCGGGAAATTCTCGTGAAAGATTTCGCGAGCGCGCGAAGGTCTTTGGTCCCCTGGCATATGCGCAGGTCAACCCGGAGATCCGGAAGGATGCGAACGGCGCTGAACGAAACGTCGCCCTGTCGTTGGAGGGCTTTTTCGGTGCGGTTGGTTCCGGTTTTGGGTGTCGAATTGACGCATCGGGAAAACAGTTCGAAATCGCGGAGCTGCCGGCGAAGCCGGACGCGCGGGGCCTCCGGTGCTTCGTCCACGCCACCGGCGACGGGGGCATCCGCACCGTCCTGGACGCCGTCGCGCACGCCCGCAGGAGTCCGTCCGGGGCCCGCGGTCAGGGCCCCCGGCCGCCGGGCAGGGGCACCGCCGGCCGGGGGGTGTTCACCGTCCGGGTCCGGATCCGCCGGAGAAGCGGGGGACGGACGGGTCGGTGTCGGGCAGGCCGCTGCCCACGGCCGCCCCCGGTCTGCCCCGGCGCGTGACCGCGCAGGCCAGGGTGATCGCGGCGCCGGCCACGGCCCAGGCGGCCAGTACGAGCATCGGCCCGCGGGCGCCGTTGCCGTGGAAGTAGGTGAGGGAGCGGGCGGCGTACGTGCCGGCGCCCGGCGGCAGGGCCGGGCCGATCGCGCTCCAGAACGGCGGCAGCAGCGGGTACGGGTAGGCGCCCCCGGCGCTCGGGTTGCCGAGCACCACGACCAGCAGGATGGCCAGGCCGATGCCGACCACGCCCGCCAGCCCCTGGAAGGCCAGGGTGATCGCGCCGACCGCGAAGACCACCAGGGTGCCCAGGCCCCACAGGCCCATGAGCGAGCCGGGCAGCGCGTCCAGCACCGGGCCGGCGATGACCGCGCCGAGCAGCCCCGCGACGAGGGAGTACAGGAGGAGCGCGCCGAGCCGGATGACGGCGCGGTGGATGTTGGCGGGACGGGCCCCGGCGCTGATCGCGAGGATCGCCGCGCACAGGTAGCCGCCCACGCACCAGCCGATGACCAGGTAGAAGGAACTGAGCCCGCGGGCGTCGCCCCGGTAGGCGGGGGCCACGTCGACGACCCGGACGCTGCGCCCCTGGGCCTTCTCGACCGCGCCGACCACCTGTTCCAGGGCCTGGGAGAGCGAGGCCCCGGCGCCGCTCGCGATGACCAGCCGGTCGGTGGTGCCGGCCGGGTCGATGACCAGCGCGCCGTCGACCTCCCGGTTCTCGACCTGGGTGACGGCGGCGACCTCGTTCTCGACCGCGCGGGGGTCGAGGGGTGTGCCGGGGAGGGCGGCGAGCCGCTGCGCCGACTGCTGGGCGACCCGTTCGACGGGGGCGGCCACCGCGATCGGGATCTCGTGGGGCTCGGGGTGGTGGAAGGCCCCGATGTACGAGGTGATGAAGGCCAGCTGGAGGGCCAGTACGCCCAGGACCAGCAGGGCGGCCCGGACGGTCACGGCGTCCTTGACCTCGGCGAGGAAGCCGCCGGGCGGCTCGGCGGCGGGACTCTCGGTGGGCTGGGTCATGTCCCTCACGCTCGACGCGGCGGGGGCCGGGCGCAGCAGGGGAGGACCGAATGGATGATCGAACACCTGTTTCGCACGGGTATTCGAATTGCTCTATGGTGGAACCGGGGGAGGTGTTGATTCGAGCGAAGCAGGAGGCCGCGGGTGCCTGGTTTTACGCATCTGCACACCGTTTCGGGGTTCTCCACGCGGTACGGGGCTTCGCACCCGGAGCGGCTGGCGGAGCGCGCCGTCGAGCGGGGCATGGACGCCCTCGCCCTGACCGACCGCGACACCCTCGCGGGCGCGGTGCGGTTCGCGAAGGCGGCCGCGAAGGCCGGGATCCGGCCCCTGTTCGGGGTGGACCTGGCCGTGTCCCCCGCGGGCCGGCCCGCCGGGTCCCGGGCCGGGGCTTCCGCGAGCGGGGCCGGTGAGGCCTCGTACCGCAGGCGGGTCCCGGTCAAGGGCGGGGCCTTCGTCGACGAGTCCGCCCCGCGAGCGCTCTTCCTGGCCCGCGATGGCGCCGCCGGATGGGCGCAGCTGTGCCGGATGGTCACCGCCGCCCATGCCGCGGCCGGGCGGGGGGAGGCCGCGGAGTCCGCCGGGGCGGGCTTCGCACCGGGCGGTGCCGGGCGGCAGCCGGTGGTGCCCCGGGAGGCACTGTCCGGCGACGGGGTGTTCGTGCTGCTCGGGCCCGGTTCCGAGGTGGGCCGGGCGCTCGCCGCCGGGCGCCCCGACCGGGCGGCCCGGCTGCTCACGCCCTGGCGAGAGGTCTACGGGGACGCCCTGCGCCTGGAGGCCGTCCACCACGGCCGCACCGGTACCGGCCCCGGCTCGCTGCGGCTGGCCGCCCGTACCGTCGGCTTCGCCGCCGAGCAGGGCGTCCCGGCCGTGCTCACCAACGCCGTCCGCTACGCCGACCCGGGCCAGGGCCCCGTCGCCGACGTCCTCGACGCCGCCCGCCGCCTGGTCCCCGTCGACCCCCGGGGCCCCCTCGACGGCGGCGAACGCTGGCTCAAGGACCCCGGCCGCATGGCCGAGGCCGCCGACCGGATCGCCGAGGCCGCCGGCCTGCGCCCCGCCGACGCCCGCCGCCTGCTCGCGCGGACCCGGGAGACCGCCGAGGCCTGCTCCGTCGACCCCGAGGACGACCTCGGCATCGGCTCCGTGCACTTCCCCGAGGCCCGCCTCGTCGGCGCCGCCCGCCGTACCGCCCAGCGGGTGCTCACCTCCCGGGCGTCGGCGGGCCTGGTGCTGCGCGGGTACGCCGACGACCCCGCGTACTGGGAGCGGATGCACGAGGAACTCGACGTCATCGCCCACCACGGCTACGCCTCGTACTTCCTGACGGTCGCCCAGGTCGTCGACGACGTACGGGAGATGGGCATCCGGGTGGCCGCCCGGGGCTCCGGCGCCGGCTCCCTCGTCAACCACCTCCTCGGCATCGCGCACGCCGACCCCGTCGCGCACGGACTGCTGATGGAGCGCTTCCTGTCCAAGCGCCGCCGCGTCCTGCCCGACATCGACATCGACGTGGAGTCCGCCCGCCGGCTGGAGGTGTACCGCCGGATCATCGCCCGCTTCGGCGCCGAGCGCGTCGCCACCGTCGCCATGCCCGAGACCTACCGGGTCCGCCACGCCGTCCGCGACGTCGGCGCCGCCCTGTCCATGGACCCGGCCGCCGTCGACCGCCTCGCCAAGGCCTTCCCGCACATCCGCGCCCGCGACGCCCGGGCCGCCCTGGAGGAGCTGCCCGAACTGCGCGAGGTACGGGACGGGGCGAGCGGCGGGCCGTACGAGCGGCTGTGGGACCTCGTCGAGGCCCTGGACGCGCTGCCGCGCGGCACCGCCATGCACCCGTGCGGGGTCCTGCTCTCCGACGCCACCCTGCTCGCCCGCACCCCGGTGGTCCCCACCAGCGGCGAGGGCTTCCCCATGTCCCAGTTCGACAAGGAGGACGTGGAGGACCTCGGACTGCTCAAACTCGACGTCCTGGGCGTCCGGATGCAGTCCGCGATGGCCCACGCCGTCGCGGAGCTGCGGCGGGCCACGGGACGGGAACTCGACCTGGACGACCCGGCGCAGGTGCCGCCCGGGGACGGGCCGACGTACGAACTGATCCGCTCCGCCGAGACGCTGGGCTGCTTCCAGATCGAGTCCCCGGGCCAGCGCGACCTGGTGGGCCGGCTCCAGCCGACGGCCTTCCACGACCTGGTCGTCGACATCTCCCTCTTCCGTCCGGGCCCGGTGGCCGCCGACATGGTGCGCCCCTTCATCGAGGCCCGGCACGGGCGGGCCCCGGTCCGCTTCCCGCACCCCGACCTCGCCGACGCGCTGCGCGAGACCTACGGGGTCGTCGTCTTCCACGAGCAGATCATCGAGATCGTGCACGTCATGACCGGCTGCGGGCGGGACGAGGCCGACCGGGTCCGGCGCGGGCTCTCCGACCCGGACTCCCAGGGCCGGATCAAGGCCTGGTTCGCGGCGACCGCGGCCGCGCGGGGCTACGCGGCGGAGGTGATCGCCCGGACCTGGGAGATCGTCGAGGCCTTCGGCAGCTACGGCTTCTGCAAGGCGCACGCCGTGGCCTTCGCCGTGCCGACCTACCAGTCGGCCTGGCTCAAGGCCCACCACCCGGCGGCCTTCTACGCCGGACTCCTCACCCACGACCCCGGGATGTACCCCAAGCGGCTGCTGCTGGCCGACGCGCGGCGCCGGGGCGTACCGGTGCTGCCGCTGGACGTGAACCGCTCGGCGACCACCCACCACATCGAACTGGTGTCCGATGACCCGGAGCGGTGGGGCCTGCGGCTCGCCCTCTCCGACGTCCACGGCATCAGCGAGGCCGAAGCCCTGCGCATCGAAGCCGGCCGGCCCTACGCCTCGCTGCGCGACTTCTGGGACCGGGCACACCCCGGCCGCCCCGTCGCCGAACGCCTCGCCCAGGTCGGCGCGTTGGACGCCTTCGGCGCCAACCGCCGCGACCTGCTGCTGCACCTGGCGGAACTCCACGGCGCCCAGCGCGCCGCCGGCGCCCGGGGCTCCACCCAACTGCCGCTGGGCGGAGGCCGCTCCACCGCCCCCGTCGGACTGCCCGACCTCACCGAAGCCGAACGGCTCAGCGCCGAACTCGGCGTCCTCGGCATGGACGCCTCCCGCCACCTCATGGGGGACCACCACGCCTTCCTCGCCGAACTGGGCGTCGTCCCGGCCCGCCGCCTGCGGGACACCGCGCACGGCCGGACCGTCCTGGTCGCCGGCGCCAAGGCCGCCACCCAGACCCCGCCGATCCGCTCCGGGAAACGGGTCGTCTTCACCACCCTCGACGACGGCACCGGYCTCGTCGACCTCGCCTTCTTCGACGACAGCCAGGAAGCCTGCGCCCACACCGTCTTCCACTCCTTCCTGCTCCTGGTCCGGGGCGTCGTGCAGCGGCGCGGACCGCAGAGCCTGAGCGTCGTCGGAGCGGCCGCCTGGGACCTCGCCGAACTGGCGGAACTGCGCGCCCGCGAAGGCCTCGAAGCCGTCACGGCCCGCCTGGCGGCCCCCCTGCCCACGGCGGCGACGACCGCCGACAACGGCCGCCGCATCCACCTCCCGACCGGCTACGAGATGAACCCGTGGGCCGACCTCCAGCCGCCCGGGGACCGCGCCGCCACCGGCCGCAAGCTGTGGCACTCCAGCCCCGGGAGCGCGGGATGAACCGCCCCCGCTCCGGAGCGGGGGTCCTGCACGTGCGCTGCGCCCCCACCCTGACCCCCGAGGGCTACCGCGAGGTCCTCGACCTGCTGCGCGAGTTCTCCCCGGTCGTCCAGGCCCTGCCGCCCCGGGCGGCCCTCGTCCAGGTGCGGGGCGCCCAGCGGTACTTCGGCGCCGACCCCGCCCGCATCGCCGAGGTCGTCCGGCTGCGCGCGGTGGCCCGGCTCGGCACGGACGTCCGGATCGGCGTCGCGGGCACCTGGGCCGTGGCGGCCATGGCCTCCGCGCGGATCCCGGGACCCGGCGGCACCCTGACCGTCCCCGACGACCCGGCGGCGGTGGCCGGCTTCCTCGCCCCGCTCCCCGTGGACGCGCTGTACGGGCTCGGCTCCCGCCAGGCCGAAGCCCTGCGCGGCTACGGGCTGCACACCGTCGGGGCGCTCACCAGGGTCGCGCCCGGAGTCCTCGAACGGATCCTCGGCAAACGGTCCGGACGGCTCGTCGCCGACCGCGCCCGCGGCATCGACCCGCGCCCGGTCACCCCGCGCGACCTGCCCCCCTCGGCCGCCGTCCGCACCGGCTTCACCCGGCAGGAACTGGACGGCCCGCACGCCCGCGCCGCCCTCCTCGCCCTCGTCGTACGGCTCGGCGCCGCCCTGCGCGGACGCCGCCAGGCAGCCCGCTCCCTGTCCCTGACCCTCCAGTTCGCGGGCGGCACCCGCTGGGAGAAGTCCCGGCGGCTGCCCGAACCCTCCGCCCACGACGAGGACCTGCGCACCCTCGCGTACCGGCTGATGGACGCGGCCGGTCTGCAACGGGCCCGGCTCACCGGCATGGTGCTCCGCGCCGAGGACCTCACCGCAGCCGCGGGCACCGCCCGCCAGCTCTCCCTGGACCCCGCCCGCGAATCCCGCCTCACGGCCGAAGCCGCCATCGACCGCGCCAACGCCCGCTTCGGCCCGGGGACGGTCCGACCCGCCGCGACCTTCTTTTCGGGGGCGGCTTCGCCTCCGGGGCGCTGAAGCCGTGCTCCCAGGGGCCACGTGCTCAGAACGCTCGTTCCTCACGTTCCTCCGCGCGTGGCCCCTGGGAGCACGGCGCGCCCCTCCGGCTCAGCCGCCCCGTGCGGGCTGCGGGATCGGGGGTCAGTCGTCCAGGTCGGGGAGGAGGCGGTGGGTCGTCTCCGTGCGCAGCGGGGTGGTCTGGGCCTGGATCAGGTGGAACTGGGCCTCGCGGGAGAGCCGTCCCGCGGTGTGCCCGAACTGGACCGCCCGGCCGCCGGCCACGGCCACGCACGCCGCGGCCGCCCGTACGGCCAGGTCCAGGGAGGCGGCCCGCAGGGCGAGCCGGCCGGCGGTCCCTTCCCCCGGCGCGAGCCCGTCCCGCAGGGCGTAGGCCTCCGCGCGCAGCCGGGCCGTCCTCCGCGCGAGCCGCAGGCCGAGTTCCTCGAACGGGGGAGACCCGAGCAGGAAGTCGGCGGTCGCGCGAAGCTGGCCGAAGACGGCCGGCTGGGCGTCGGCGTTCTCCAGGTCGTAGGCCCGGATCCAGTCGGCCCGCGGCATCCGCCCCACCACCCGCGCGTCGGGCACGCGCACCCCGCGCAGCTCGACCGAGGCCGTGTGCGTACCGCCCATCGCCCACAGCGGGGCCGCCCCGCCTACGGCGGTCAGCCCCTCGCGCGGGTCGGCGCAGTCCACCAGCGCGAACAGCACCTCGTCGGACGGGGTGAGCGCGCCCACGTAGACCAGGTCGGCCAGGCCCCAGCCCGTCATCCACGGCACCCGCCCCCCGAGCCGCCATCCGCCCGGCACCCGCTCCGCCGTGACCGGAGGGCGCGGATGGCGCAGGAAGGCGTAGCCGGCCGTGGCCCGCCGCTCGCCGCTCAGCAGCGCGGGCAGCCACCGCGCGCGCACGGCGTCCCCGTCCGGGCCGTCCGCCACCAGCAGCGCCCTCACCGCCGGCACGTGCTGCGTCCACACGAACCACGTCGACGGATCGACGGCCGCCAGCACCTCGTGGACCTCCCGGACCACCTGACGGGCCGTGAGCCCGCCCGCCGGGTCCGGTTCGTATCCGAGCAGCCCGTACGCACCGCACGCGGCGAGCGCGTCCAGGTGCGTGCGCGGCACCCCTGCCCCGGCGGTGTCCTCCGCCCGCGGCCGCAGGACCCGTACGGCGGTCTCCGTGACGGCCGCGACCAGCGGATCGGCCGCCAGCGCCGCCGGGGCGGCCAGGGCAGTACCCGCGCCGGGAGCGCTCTGCATGGCCGCGATCACCTCAAGTCCGGTTCCGGAGGCGCCCATTGTTCCGGAGCGGCGCCGGAGACGGACTCGACACGCCAATTTTTACCGACGCGTAACTTCCCTGTCTTGCTACTCGCCCGTAATTTAGCTGGCAGCAGCCCCCTTGTGATCCGGATCACGGGATGAACCCCCACGCATTCCCCTTGACCCGCAAGGAGATCACCCCATGCTGCCCTGGAGACGCCTGCTCCGCCCGCTAGCCGTCCTCACCCTCGCCGCCGCGGCCCTCGTCGCCCCCAGCGGCGCCGCCCAGGCCGCGTCCGGACCCAGCAGCGGCTGGAACGACTGGTCCTGCAAACCCTCCGCCGCGCACCCGCGTCCCGTCGTCCTCGTCCACGGCACCTTCGGGAACTCCGTGGACAACTGGCTCGGCTTCGCGCCGTACCTGGTCCACCGCGGGTACTGCGTCTACTCCCTCGACTACGGACAGCTCCCCGGCGTGCCCCTCTTCAACGGGCTCGGCCCCATCGACAAGTCCGCCGCCCAGCTCGACACCTTCGTCGACCGGGTGCTGTCCTCCACCGGCGCACCCAAGGCCGACCTCGTGGGCCACTCCCAGGGCGGCATGATGCCCCGTTACTACCTGAAGTTCCTGGGCGGCGGCGCCAAGGTCAACGCGCTCGTCGGGCTGGCCCCCGACAACCACGGCACCACCCTGTCCGGACTCACCAAGCTCCTCCCGTACTTCCCCGGCGCCGAGGACCTGATCAGCACCGCCACCCCCGGGCTGGCCGACCAGATCGCCGGGTCCGCCTTCCAGAACAACCTGAACGCCGGCGGCGACACCGTCCCCGGCGTGAAGTACACGGTGATCTCCACCCGCTACGACGAGGTGGTCACCCCCTACCGGACCCAGTTCCTCGACGGGCCGAACGTACGCAACGTCCTGCTCCAGGACCTGTGCCCGCTGGACATCTCCGAGCACGTGACCATCGGCCTCACGGACCGCATCGCCTGGCACGAGGCGGTCAACGCCCTCGACCCCGCACACGCCGAACGGACCACCTGCGCGTCGGTCTTCGACTGACGCACAGGCGGTCCGGGCCGCCCGTCAGCGGCCGTGACGGCCCGCCGCCGACCGGCGGCGGGCCACCGCGAACATCACGGCCGCACCGACGGCCAGGGCGCCGGCCCCGGCGATCGCGATCGCCGGGGTGGCGCCGCTGCCGCCCGTCTCCGCGAGGTCGCCCCCCTTGGCGCCCGCCGGGGACGGCGAGGAGAACGGAACGGAGACCGGCGCGGCGCCCGCCGCGCCGTTCGTCTTCGGGTCGTTGTCACCGTGGCCGTTGTGCTCCACGGAGGACTTGCCCGCGCCGTCGGAGATCTGCCGGTCCGTCGGAGCCTTGGCCGGCGGCACGTCCGCGTCGGTCACGGCCGCGGCGGGCGTCGAGGAGGGCTTGGTACCGGCTTCGGCGGAGGGCCGGGTGCCCGGCGCGCCGCCCGGGGTGGTCCCCGTACCGCCGCCCGCCGTACCGCCGCCCGTACCGCCGCCGGCTCCGTTGTCCTTGCCGAAGACCACGTCCGAGCAGGTGTAGAAGGCCTCGGGGCTGTCCGAGCGCTGCCAGATGCTGTAGATCAGGTGACGGCCCGTCTTCTTCGGGACCGTCCCGCTGAAGACGTAGTCGCCGTTCTGCATGCCCGGGTCCGTGGCCTTCGCGAACGGGGCGGGCTCCAGGTCGGACCACTTCAGCGGCTTCGTCGGGTCGTATCCGTCCTTCGTCACGTACAGCTCGAAGGAGCCCTTGTGCGGGGCGGTGCCCTTGTAGCGGAAGGTGTGCGCCCCGGCCGTCATCGGGCTGGCGGGCCAGTCCGCGCGGGGCAGGTCCAGCCCCTTGTACTTGGCGTTGCCCGCGGAGCACAGCTGCCCGTCGGGGATCAGCTTCTTGCTCTGGCCGGCCGCGTTGGCGATGTTCACCGCGTTCCAGTCGTAGAACGCCTGCGTCCCGCTCGCCGCCACGGCGGCCTTGCACGCCGCCGACTTGGGAGACTCGGGCCCCTCCGCGTAGCAGGCCGCCACCCGGCTCACCGGGTCCGTCATCGAACCGTGGGCGGCGGCGGGCCCGGCGGCGTACGCGGCCACCGCGAGCGGGGCGAGACCGGCGGCGGCGATACGGAGGGCGGTACGGCGGCGGGACGCGGGCATGGGTGGATCTCCTTAGGGCACAAGGCAGGGGCGCGCCAGCGGAACCGGGCGGCGCGGCGCCGTCCCGAACCGGGCTCCCGCCGCCACCGACCCTCCCTGGCCCCGCCAAGCTAGCCCGCGCGAACCGCCGCCGGCCCCGGATCCGGGCCCCCGCGGTGATCCTTAGGGCCCGCTTAAGGAAGGCCTAAGCGGGCCCACAGAAAGGGGCCCCGGATCCCCCCGCCCCGCGGCGCCGTCAGACGAGCAGGGCGGGCAGCCCCGGGGCCGAGCGGGCCTGGTCGTCGAGGGAGTCGAGGGCGCGGACGGCCTGCGCCGCGGCCTCCGGATCGCTCACGGCGAGGCCGCTCGCCGCGAACTCGTCTTCGTCCAGCCGCAGGACGGACCCGCCGTCCGCCGACACCCACAGGTCCAGGTCCAGGTCGTCGACGACGATCTCGCCCTCGCGGACCACCGCCGGGCGGGTCACGTCGCAGTACCAGCCCTTGAGGACGCCCGCACCGCTCCACACCTCCTTGACCGCGTACCAGCGCGTCCGCCAGAAGTGCTCCACGAACACGTCGCCCGGCTCGAAGCGCACGAAGCCGAAGTCCTTCACCCCGTCCGCCGCCCAGGGGGCGCGCACGGAGATCCGGTCGCCGTCGTCGGACACCTGCGCCGCCGGATAGCTGATCTTGGTGCGGCCGGCCTTGGTGAGGGTGACGGTCCATCGCGTGGTCATCGTGTCGCTCCCAGCTTCCTCGTGTAGCGCGTCTCGGTCGCGCAGATCTCGTACCCGAACCACTCGTTGATCGCGAGCATCGGCCCGTTGCCGGCGTCGTTGCCGGTGAACGCCTCCGTGTACCCGGCCGCGCGGGCCCGGTGGAGGGAGTCCGCCTTGGCGAGCTTGGCCAGCCCGCGGCCCCGGTGGGCGCGCAACGTGCCGGTCATCGCCGAGGAGTAGCGGCCGGCGCCGTCGGTCCGGGCGGCCGAGAAGGCGGCCACCCGGCCGTCGACGAGGGCGACCGTGGTCAGCCCGTGGTCGAGGGTCGGGTCGTTCCAGACCCCGGCCAGCCACTCGTCGTAGTCGCTCAGCTCCACCGGTACGTCGCCCGGCTCGTCGGCGGTCACCTCGGCGTCGGCCTCGAACAGCGGGCGCGGATCGGCGGCGAAGGCCGAGCCGGGGCGCAGTTCCACCCCGGCGGGGAGGACCGCGGGCAGCGGCGGCAGGGCGCCGGCCGCCAGGTCCAGGCGCAGGAAGTGCGCGGAGCGGCCGGGACGGTAGCCGTGCCGCTCGGCGAAGGCCCGGTGCGCCGGCTCGTCCAGCACCCAGCTGTACGAGGCCTGCGCGCCCACGGCCGCGAGGTGCTCCTCGGCGGCGCGCACCAGCGCGGTCCCGGCGCCCAGACCCCGGTGCGCGGGGTCGACGAAGGCGTTGACGAACGACTGGCCGGGCTCGGGGCTGTCGTACGCGAGCCCGACCTGGGCGGTGCCGATGGCGAGGCCGTCGGGGGTCTCGGCGAGGAGCAGCCGGCAGCGCTTCGCGGCGGGCGCGCCGGCCAGCTCGTGGGTCACGCCGGCGGCGGTGGTCACCATGAACGGGAGGGCGGCGCGGCGGACGCGTACGACGGCCTCCGCGTCCGCGGGGTCGGCGGGGCGCAGATCGCGGATCACAACGGTCATGCGGCCGACGGTACGGGCGCGGCCGCGGCCCGCGCCTGCGAATTATCCGGCGGATGGGGGAGAATCGGCCGCGTGACCTCGACCAACCTCAAGATCAGGATCGACGGCTCGGCCGGCGCGGCCGCCCCGTACGAACAGCTGCGCGCGCAGATCGCCGACCGGGCCCGGTCGGGGAGGCTCCCGGCGGGGTACAAGCTGCCGACGGTGCGCGGCCTGGCGGAGGAACTGGGGCTGGCTGCCAACACGGTGGCCAAGGCGTACCGGGCGCTGGAGGCCGACGGGGTGATCGAGACGCGGGGCCGCAACGGGACGTTCGTCGCCGCCGCCGAGGGTTCCTCCCGGGAGGCGGCCGCGGCCGCGCAGGCGTACGCGGAGCGGGCGCACCGCCTCGGCCTGACGGAGGCGGAAGCCGCCGAAGCGGCCACCTCCGCCCTCCGCGCCCGCTACGCGGCCCCCTAGCCACCCGCCGACTCGTCCTGCCGCCACAGGAGTTCGCCGCCCAACCCGCCGCCCGCCCCGGCCGCCGCCGACTCATGGCGGCGCCCGCGGAGTCCGCCGCCCCCGCGCCGGGCCCGCCCGGACGGGACGCCCGGTGCCCCCGCGTCACCCCGCCTGACCGGCGCCGCCCCAGCTGCCGATCCGACCCGGTGCCCGGGGGCGTGGCCTGGTCCGGCTCGACGGGTGGAGGCCCGACTGTCGGCATCCCCCCGACCGTTCGTCGATTCGATTCGATTCGGTGTCCGGGGCGCGGCCCGGCCCGACCTGCGTCGCCCGGCCGCCAGCGGCGGCCGGGCGGTCGCTGGTTCGGCCCGGTGCCCGGAGGCCGTGTGCCGTCCGGGGGCCGGTTCGCCTGGTGGGGCGCCGGGCGTCCGTTGATTCGGCCCGGTTCGACCGGTGGCGCCCCGGTCGGTCGCTGGTTCGGCCCGGTGCCCGGTTCGTCGGGTGGAGCCCCGATCGTCGGCAGCGCCTCTGCCGTCCGTCGATTCGGCCCGGCGCGGCGCGGTCCGGGGGCAGCCCGGCCGTCGGTGGCCGTCGGTGGGCGGCGTKCGGGGGCGTGCCCCCGAGCAGCCCCCCGTGACCGCCGGAGGCTAGAGGTACAGGCCCGCCTCCGGCGTTTGCGGCTGCGCCGGTACCACCGCCGCCGGTCCCGTGCCGCGGCGCAGGGCGAAGAGTTCGGCCAGGGTCGCGCCCTCGCGGGAGACGCCCTCCTCCGTGCCGAGCCAGTCCGCCGCCTCCCCCCGCGTCAGCCGCCCGACCTCGATGCGGGCCAGGCAGCGCCCCGGGCGGACGACCGCGGGATGGAGCCGCTCCAGGTCCTCGTTGGTGGTGACACCGACCAGCACGTTGCGGCCCTGCCCGAGCAGACCGTCGGTCAGGTTCAGCAGCCGCGACAGGGCCTGGCCCGCCGTGTGCCGGGCCTCCCCGCGGATCAGCTCGTCGCAGTCCTCCAGCAGCAGCAGCCGCCACCGCCCCTTGGCGGAGCCCTCGTCCTCGCCGATCGCGATGTCCATCAGGTAGCCCACGTCGTTGAACAGCCGTTCCGGGTCCAGGACGCAGTCCACCTGGCACCAGTCCCGCCACGACCGGGCCAGCGTCCGCAGCGCCGAGGTCTTCCCGGTGCCCGGCGGTCCGTGCAGGAGCAGCAGCCGGCCCGCGATGTCGTCCGGGGTGATCTTCATCAGCCGGTCCATCGCCGTCGCCACCGGGGCGGTGTAGTTGGGCCGGACCTCGTCCCAGGTGCCCGCGGAGATCTGCCGGGTCGTGCGGTACGGGCCGCGGCGCGGGGAGACGTACCAGAACCCCATCGTGACGTTGTCGGGCTGCGGTTCGGGCTCGTCCTGCGCCCCCTCGGTGGCCTGGCCGAGGACCCCGGCGGCGAGTTCGTCGCTGACCGCGGTCACCGTCACGTCGGCGCCCCTGCTCCAGCGGGAGACGAGCACGGTCCACCCCTCGCCCTCGGCGAGCGTGGCGCTGCGGTCGGTGTCGCGCGCCGACCGGAGCACGGTGGCCCGCGGCGGCAGCAGCGTCGCCTCCGGCTTCACCCGGTCGATCGTCACGCTCTGCGCGTACGGCTGCTCCCCGGAGGCGAACCGGCCGAGGAACAGGGCGTCGACGACATCCGACGGTGAGTCACTGTCGTCCACGTTCAGGCGAATCGGCAGCGCGTCCTGCGGGTCTGCTGGCATGGCGCCCATGATCCGGCACGATGTGCCCGCACGCACCCGTGTTTCGCCGGATCGGGTGGCCGGGTTCCCTCTTCAAACGCAACGCGCGTGAAGATTCCGGCGCCAAGCCGCCCCGAAACATTCTTGGCATGGACACTTCCACAAGGTCGTGGCTGCTTGTACCACGGACTCAGGAGTAACCCCCCACAAGGAGCCATCCCCATGAGCATCAGACTGTCGCGCCTCGCCGCCCTCGCGTCCTCCCTGCTCCTCGCCGCCGGCGCCACCCTGCTCGGAACCGGCCAGGCGGCCGCCGCCCAGGCCGATTTCGGCTACGTGGCCCTCGGCGACTCGTACTCCTCCGGCGTCGGCGCCGGCAACTACGACGGCGCCAGTGGCAACTGCAAGCGCACCAGCCGCGCCTACCCGGCCCTGTGGGCCGCCGCCCACTCCCCCCAGACCTTCTCCTTCGTCGCCTGTTCGGGCGCCCGGACGGACGACGTCCTCTCCGGGCAGCTCGCTCCGCTCAACTCCGGCACGGACCTGGTCAGCATCACCATCGGCGGCAACGACGCAGGATTCTCCGACGTCATGACGACCTGTGTGCTCCAGTCCGAATCCACCTGCGTCAGCCGCGTCAACGAGGCCAAGGCGTACGTGGACTCCACCCTCCCGGGCCGGCTCGACCAGGTCTACGACGCCATCCACGGCCGGGCCCCGGGCGCCAGGGTGGTCGTCCTCGGCTACCCCCGCTTCTACCAGCTGAACGGGAACTGCGTCGCCGGCCTCACCGAAGGCGAACGCACCGCCATCAACGGCGCGTCCGACTACCTCAACGCCGCCATCGCCAAGCGCGCCGCCGACCACGGCTTCGCCTTCGCCTCCGTCGCCGGATCCTTCACGGGCCACGAGATCTGCTCCGGCGACGCATGGCTGCACAGCGTCAACTGGCTCAACATCGGAGAGTCCTACCACCCCACCGCCGCCGGACAGTCCGGCGGCTACCTGCCCGTCTTCACCGGCAAGGCCTGACCGGCGGGGCACGACCCGTACGCCGTCTCCGCTACCCCGGACCGGCCTGCCCGCTCGGACTCGGCGTCGGCGTCGGGGTCGGCTCCGGCGGGGGCGTGCCGCCCGGCGTTGCGGAGGCGGCGGGGGAGGAGGCCCCGCCCGTCGGGGTCTCCTTCGCGCACGTCACGGAGAACTCCAGCCACGGCGAGGCCGTCAGAGCGGGCTGCCGCACCTCCAGCCGGACCGCGTCGGCGAGGGTGGCACCCGCCCGGTGCCCGGACTCGGTGTGGTTCAACTGGCGGGTCCGGGGCCCGTCCGCCTCGTACACGATGCTCTGCCAGTCCGACGCGGGAGCCGATGCCCCGCGCGTGATCCAGCGGTACTCCACCACGGCGGGGGTGCGCGCCACCTCCAGCGTCCCGGTGAAGGCGGGCGCGAGCGTCTCGGGCGGCGGGCAGCTCCCGTCGTAGGCGGGGCGCACGGTGTGGACGTAGAGCGTGACGCTCTGCGGGGGCGCGGTGCCCGCCGACGCCGAGGAGGAGGCCGAGGCCGACGCCGAAGCCGAGCCGGAGGCGGTCGCCGGAGCGGACCCGGAGGCCGCCGCGGAGCCCGGGGGCCCGGCCCCGCCGGCCCCGTCCGTCCCGGAGTCCGTGTCCCGCAGCAGGAGCCACACCAACAAAACCAGCACCAGCAGCAGCACCGCTATCCCGAAGGTCAGCACCACCCCGGCCCGCCCCTGCGGGGGAGGCGGAGGTGACAACGGCGCGGGGGCGGGCATCGGTCCCACCGCCGGTGTCTCCCCGTACGGGCCCCTCCCCGCGTGCGCGCCGCTCCCCCCGTACGCGCCGCCCGCCTCGTGCGCGACGGCCGTCGGGGCGTCCGGCCCCGGCACCGGCCCGCCGGAGGCCCGGACGGTCCCGCCCGCGCCGATGATCCGCAGCATCCGGGCGGCCTCCGCGGCGGCGAGCCGCTCCCGCGGATCCTTGCGCAGCAGCCCCTCCAGTACGGGCTCCAGCGGCCCGGCCCGGCGCGGCGGCGGAAGTTCCCGGTCCACCACGGCGTGGAGCGTCGACAGCGGGGTGTCCCGGCGGAACGGCGAGACGCCCTCCACGGCGGCGTACAGCATCACCCCGAGCGACCACAGGTCCGACTCCGGACCCGGCTCCCGGCCCAAAGCCCGCTCCGGAGCCAGGAATTCGGGGGAGCCGACCACCTCGCCGGTCATCGTGATCGCGGAGGACCCCTCCAGGCTCGCGATCCCGAAGTCGCTCAGCACCACCCGACCGTCGTTGGCGATCAGTACGTTGGCCGGCTTCACGTCCCGGTGCAGTACGCCCGCCTCGTGCGCGGAGCGCAGCGCGGCCAGTACCTGCTCGCCGAGGTGGGCCGCCCGCTGCGGGGTCAGCGGGCCCTCGCCCTCCAGCACCTCCGCCAGCGTGAGCCCGCGCACCAGCTCCATCACGATCCAGGGCCGGCCGTCCTCGCTCGCCACGTCGTAGACGGTGACGACCCCGCGGTGCGAGATGCGGGCCGCCGCCCACGCCTCCCGCTCCAGGCGCCGGTACATGCGCGCCACCTCGGCGGCGTCCAGCCCGGCCGGGGCCCGTACCTCCTTGACGGCGACCTCGCGGCCCAGCACCTCGTCCCGGGCCCGCCAGACGATGCCCATGCCGCCGCGGCCCAGGGGGCCGATCAGCCGGTAGCGTCCGGCGACGACACGCGCGGCGTCCCCGCCTTCGTTCCCACTCACGCGAACCCCCAAGCGTCACCGGGTGATCACTCCAAGTTAGCGCAGTGCGCGTCGGGCGGCCCCTGTCGTGACGGCACTCTCCGCTCGCCCCTCCGCGGGGCTCCCCAAGTCGGCCCGATACTGCGGAGAGTGACGACCGACTCCGGTGAGTAATCGTCAACTACCCGTAACTACAGGGGTAATTCACACCACCGGGATACCCGAGTGTGACGCCGGGGCGATAGGGTTACCCTGCCCGGGCCGGGTGCCCTCGTACGGGTGGGGAGAGACATGGAACAGATAGCAATGCGCAGCAGGCCGCCCCGCGTGCCTGCCATCACCTGCGGGAGCAGCGCGGTCAGCTCGCGCCTCGACCGCCATCTCGCCGTGCTGGGCGGTCCCGCCGTCCCGCACCACGAGGTGGCCGAGGCGACCCTGCTGATGCGCGAGCTCACCTCCCGCGACCACACGCACGTTCAGCGGAGCCGGAGCGCGCGCGTCGCGCTGTTCGCCCCGCTGCGCAGGCTGCGGCGCACGCTCTTCGGCAGCCGCCGCTCGTAACAGACCCCGCAGGGCGGCCGGTCCGGCCCGGCCGTACCCCGGCTCCGTCTCCTCTTCGGCGTCCCCCGGGATCCTCCCGGCGTACCCCCGGCCTCAGGCGATCACACCGTCCCGGCGCAGTGCCGTGATCTGCGCGCCCGTCATCCCCAGGGCGCGCAGCAGGGCGTCGGTGTGCTCGCCGAGCGCGGGCACCGCTCCCATCCGCGGTTCCGCGCCACCCGGCAGCCCGATCGGCGGCAGCAGCGCGCGCAGCGGGCCCGCCGGTGAATCCACCTGCCGCCAGCGGTCGCGTGCCGCGAGCTGGGGGTGCGCGGCCAGCTGCGCCACCGAGTTGAGCCGCGCGCAGGCGATCCCGGCCGCCTCCAGCAACCCCACCGCCTCGTCCGCGCCGAGCCGGCCGAGCGCCTCGGCCACCACCGCGTCCGTCTTCTCCCGGCCCCGGGTGCGGGCCGCGTTGGTCGCGTACGCCGGATCCTCCGCGAGGTCGGGCCGCCCCAGCACCTGCCGTGCCAGGCGCCCCCACTCCCGGTCGTTCTGCACCGACAGCAGCACGCGGTCCCCGTCGGCCGTCGGGTAGGCGTCGTAGGGCGCGATCACGGCGTGCGCGAGACCCGTCCGTACGGGCTGCTCCCCGCCGTGCATCGTGTGGTGCAGCGGGTGTCCCATCCATTCGGCGAGGGCGTCCAGCATCGACACCTCGACGGGGCCGCCGCGGCCGGTCGTCCCACGGCGCAGGAGGGCGGCGAGCACCCCGGAGAAGGCGTACATGGCGGCGGCGATGTCGGCCGCCGGGACCCCCGCCTTGACGGGGACCTCGGGCGTCCCGGTCACCGAGACCAGGCCGGCCTCGCACTGTACGAGCATGTCGTAGGCGCGCTTGTGGGCGTAGGGGCCCTCGGGTCCGTAGCCGGAGACGTCCACGGCGACCAGCCTGGGGTAGCGGGCGCACAGGGCCGCGGCGTCGATCCCGAGGCGGGCGGCGGCGCCCTGCGCGAGGTTCTGGACGAAGACGTCGGCGCCGGCCAGCAGTCCGTGCAGCACCTCCAGCCCGCGCGGGTCCTTCAGGTCGAGGGCGAGGGACTCCTTGCCGCGGTTGGCCCAGACGAAGTGCGAGGCCAGGCCGTGGGCGGCGGTGTCGTACGCCCGCGCGAAGTCGCCGCCGTCGGGGCGTTCCACCTTGATGACCCGGGCGCCGAGGTCGGCGAGCTGACGGGTGGCGAAGGGGGCGGAGACGGCCTGTTCGACGGCGACGACCGTGAGGCCGGCGAGGGGGAGGGGCTCGGGGGCGACGCCCCGGGGGGCGGTGGCGGGGGCCGGGTCGGTGTCCATGACACCGATGCCTATACCGGGAGGACCGGGTCTGTCACCCCGTACGGCCCCGGCGGTCCGCACGCGGCCACGCGGAGCCCGCCGTCCGGCCACCGTTCGTCCGTCACCGTTCGTCTGTCACCGTTCGTCCGTCACCGTCCGTCCACCCCTGTCCGTCCACCCCCCTGTCCGGCCATCACCGTCCGTCCCGAGGGGTTCGTCCGGAGGGGTTCAGTCCCGGCCGTGCGCGAACCTGCGCGTGGCCAGCGGTACGAAGAGCGCCAGCAGGAGCAGTGACCACAGCACCGCCCCGGCCACCGGGTGGGCCGCCGGCCAGGACGCGCCCGGGGCCGCCTCGCCGCCCGCGTTGCCGCACAGGGCCCGTACGGCGGTGGCCACGGCGCTGATCGGGTTCCACTCCGCGACCGTCCGCAGCCAGCCGGTCAGGCCGGCCGTCGGCAGGTAGGCGCTCGACAACATCGGCAGGACGAAGGTGGCGCTGCCGAGCTGCCCCGCCGCCTCCTCGCTCCGGCTCAACAGCCCGAGGTACGTCCCCGCCCACGCGGTGGCGAAGCGGAACAGCAGCAGTACGCCGAACGCCCCGAGCGCGCCGGGCAGTCCGTTCTCGGCCCGCCAGCCCATCGCGAGTCCCACCAGCATCACCGGCACCAGCGACACCGCCGTGGTCAGCAGGTCGGCGGCCGTCTGCCCCAGGGGGACGGCGGTCCGGCTCATCGGCAGGGTCCGGAAGCGGTCCATCACCCCGCGGTGCGCGTCCTGCGCGGCCGTGAACATGCCGGTCATCAGGCCGTTGGCGGCGGTCGCGGCGAGCAGTCCGGGCACCAGGAACTCGCGGTACTCGGAGCCGGGCATGGCGAGCGCGCTGCCGAAGACGTAGCCGAAGAAGAGCAGCATCGTCAGCGGCATCGTCTGGGTCAGCACGAGCAGCGTCGGGGCGTGCCGGGCCTTCTGGAGCTGGCGGGTCAGGACGGCGCCGCCGTCCGAGAGCAGGGTGGTCATGCCGCGTTCTCCTTCACGGGGGCGGGGGCCGGAACCCGGGTGAGGCGCAGGAACACCTCGTCGAGGGTGGGCGGGCGCAGGCTCGCGTCCGTCACCGGGACGCCGGCGCCGTCGAGCGCGCGGATCACCTGCGGGAGCGTGACGCCGGGGTCCAGCACGGTCGCCCCGACGGTGAGCCGCTGTTCGTCCAGGGCGGGCCGCCCGCCCGTGAGCCGGTCGAGGACCCCGGCCGCGGCCGTGAGGGCGTCCGCCCGTGCGACGGTGACCTCGGCGTAGGAGCCGATGCGGGCCTTGAGGGCGGCCGGGGTGCCGGTGGCGACGGCCCGGCCGCGGTCGACGACGAGGATGTCGTCGGCGAGCCGGTCGGCCTCCTCCAGGTACTGGGTGGTGAGCAGGACGGTGGTGCCTTCGTCGGCGAGCGCGCGCACGGCCGCCCAGATGTGCTCGCGGGCCGCCGGATCCAGGCCGGTGGTGGGCTCGTCCAGGAACAGCACCCGGGGGCGGGTGATCAGTCCGGCGGCGAGGTCCAGGCGCCGCCTCGTGCCGCCGGACCAGGCCGAGGCCACCCGGTCGGCCGCCTCGCCGAGCCCGAACCGTTCCAGCAGCGCGTCGGCGCGCTCCCGGCCGGCCCGTCCGCGCAGTCCGGCGAGGCGGGCGAAGAGCCGGAGGTTCTCGCGGCCGGTGAGGTCCCCGTCGACGGAGGCGTACTGCCCGGTGACCCCGATGGCGCGGCGGACGGCGGCGGGGTCGCGGGTGACGTCGTGACCGGCGACCAGGGCGCGGCCCCCGGTGGGTGCGGTGAGGGTGGTGAGGATCCGGACGGCCGTGGTCTTGCCCGCGCCGTTGGGGCCCAGCAACCCGCAGACGGTGCCTTCCGGCACGGCCAGATCCAGCCCGCGCAGCGCGCGCACCTCACCGTAGTGCTTCTCCAGACCCTCACTAAGTACAGCGTACGTAGTCGTCATGAGAGGCACCGTACCTCACTACGTACGGTGTACGTAACTAAAATGGTGGCGAGACGACGAGGTGATGTGACCGATGACAGCCGGCGGGCGCCCCGCTGAACCCGAAGTGATCTGGACCCGCCCCGTGCGGGCGGGGCGCGGACCGCGCCCCGCGCACAGCCGGGACTCCATCGCCGCCGAGGCGGTGCGGATCGCCGATGTGGAGGGGATCGAGGCCGTCTCCATGCGGCGCGTGGCGGCGGGTATCGGTGCCGGGACGATGTCCCTGTACAACTACGTCCCCCGCAAGGAGGACCTCCACGAGCTGATGGTCGACACCGTCAGCGGGGAGTACGAACTGACCCCGCCGAGCGGCGACTGGCGCGCCGACCTGCTCGCGCTGGCCCGCCAGACCCGGGCCCTGATGCACCGCCACCCGTGGCTGCCGCGACTGCTGAGCCCGGTCTACGGGTTCGGCCCGCACGCCCTGCGGTACCTGGAGCACAGCCTGGCCTGCCTGGCGCCGCTGGAGGCTTCCGGCGGCGAGAAGCTGGAGCTGATCGCCGCGGTGAACGGCACGGTGGCGGCGTTCGTGGGGAGTGAGCTGGCCCTGGCCGAACGGGCCCGCTCGCTGCCCTGGAGCGAGGCCGCCGAACAGGGCGTACGGACGGCCTGGCTCGGCTCCCGGCTGGCGTCGGGGGAGTACCCGCGGCTCGCCGAGGCCCTCACGGGGGGCGGCCCGGTAGCCGCGGTGCCGCCCGACATGGCGACGGTCTTCGACCGCTCGGTGTCCCGCCTGCTGGGCGCCTGGGACCCCGCTCCCTGACGAGGCCGGCCGCGCCGCCCCGGCGGACGCGGACGCGCGTCCGCCGGGGCGTCCAGGACTGCGGCCACTCGGCCGGGCCGAACGCCTCCAGGCCCCGCGCCCGCGGATCCCGGTGCGCACCGCGCGCGGCGAACCAGGACTCCAGCACCCGTACGCCCTGCGCCTCGTACTCCCACGCGCCCGTCGGCACCGGGGAGACCGCACCGTCCCCGAGGGTCAGCGTCTCGCTCTCCGGGTCGTACGCGAGCTCCCGCGGCCAGGCCGTCACCGCCGAGCGGACGTACGGCCGCCGCCCGCCCGGCAGCCGGGGCGGCTCCCCGCCCCGCACCCCGCGCAGCTGTACGGTGAGCAGCCGCCGGCCCAGCTCCAGCCCGGCCCGCCACCGCTCCGGGTCCGCCGCGAGCGGGACCTCGTACCCGCGCGGCCCGGGGCGGCCCGCGGCGAGGATCCAGCACAGCACGTCCTCGGGGGTGACCCAGCCGCCGTGGCGCGCCCCCAGCAGCGGCAGCAGGCCAGGCGCGAGATTCGGCTCGGCCCCGCCGGGGCGCCGGTGCAGCGGCCGGATCCGGCCGAGCCGGCCCGCCGGGAGATGGGCGGTGACCAGCGGCTCCGGCGTCTCCACCACGAACAGCTGCTGCGCGTCGAGGACCCGCCACAGCTCGGGGCGCGCCGAGTCGATGAGCCGTTGGTCGGGCAGCAGCCACTGCTCGTCGAAGGGCGCGCGGAGTACCCGTACGGGGTCGGGGAACGGGCCGGGGGCCTCGGAGAAGCGGGCCGTCGCCGAGCGCTGCCCGGGCAGGGCGGCCGCTCCGGCCGCGGGCGTACGGGTCCGGCTCGGCCGGAACAGCAGCTCCCGCTCCTGCCCTTCGGCGCGCGTCAGGGCCGTCCAGCGGGCGCGCAGCGTGGCCGGATCGGGCGCGGCCACCCAGTCCCGCCCCAGGCGCAGGCCGCCCACGGACCAGGGCATCAGATCGTCCAGCAGCGGTACGTCTTCGCTCACCCGGCAGATGGTAGCGACGGGGCGCGGGGGCCGGGCCGTGTCCAGGCCGAAGCGTTACGCTCCTTATGTACGCATACGTACCATCCGTACCGACCTAGGAGTCGGCCATGAGTCAGTACGACGAGTATTCGACGCCGTCACAGGCGGAGGGCGAGCGGCTCGACGAGGACATGGACGAGCAGCAGCGCAAGCAGCGGCAGCACCCCCAGACGATGCGCACCACCCCCTCGCAGGCCGAGGGGGAACGCCTCGGGGAGGAGAAGGGCGAGGAGCGCTAGGACCCGCCTGCCCGCCCTCGGGGGCGCGGAGGCCCTCGGGGCGGGTCCGCCGACAGGGCGCGCCGGGCATCAGGGCGCGTCGAGCGTCAGGGCCCGTCGGCCCGTCGGCCCGTCGGCCCGTCGGCCCGTCGGCCCGTCGGCCTTCAGGGCGCGTCGACCGTCACCGTGAAGGAGAACCGGTCGCCCCGGTAGCGGATCCGCGCCACGTCGGCCACCCGCCCGTCCTCGTCGTACGTCACGCCCGTGTAGTGCAGGATCGGGCTCAGCAGCGGGACCTGGAGCARCTCGGCCGTGACCGGGTCCGCCAGGCGCGCCTCGACGGTGTCGGTGATCCGGCTGATCCGCACCCCCACCACGTCGCGCAGCACCTTCGTCATCGGCCACCGCACCAGGTCGTCCAGGTCCACGGCGTCCGCGAACTCCGGGCGGACCGCGTTCTCCGCCCAGTTCGTGGGCTCGCCGCTCTCCCCGTCGTGCCGGAGCCGGCGGTACGTGACCACCTCGGCGGTGTCGGGGAAGTGCTCCAGCAGCTCACCGGCCACCGGCGTCCGCTCCCGCCCCAGGATCGTCGTCCGCTCGCCCGACTGCTGGGCCACGATCGCGTCGACCGACCCCAGCAGCCGCACCGGGGCGCTGCGCCGCGCGCCCGGCTCGATGAAGGTGCCGCGCCGCCGGTGCCGGCTGATCAGGCCCTCGACCTCCAGCTCCTTGAGCGCCTGGCGCATCGTCAGGACGCTCACGCCGTAGTGCTCGGCGAGCTGTTCCTCGGTCGGCAGGCGCAAGGAGGCGTCCGGGGTGCGGCCCAGTATCGAGGCGCGCAGGGACTGGGACACCTGGTACCAGAGGGGCAGTTTCCGGTTCAGGACGACGGAGTCGGGGGCGAAGGCGGTCACGGGTGGTTCTCCGAACGGCGGCAGGCTGGAGTGCAGGCGGCGGGCGTGCGCGCACGGGAGCCGTGCGCGCACGCATGCGCATGTTAGGCGCGGAAGTGGCGCTGGAGACCCTCCCAGACGTCGTCGTATCCGCGCTGGAGGTGCTCCGCCCCGGCCGCCTGGGGGGTGGCGGTGATCGGCCAGCGGGTCTCGAACATGAAGGCCAGGCCGTCGTCGATCTTCTGCGGCTTCAGCTCGGCGGCGCTGGCCCGGTCGAAGGTCTCGCGGTCGGGACCGTGCGCCGACATCATGTTGTGCAGCGAGCCGCCGCCCGGCACGAACCCCTCGGCCTTGGCGTCGTAGGCGCCCTCGATCAGGCCCATGTACTCGCTCATCACGTTGCGGTGGAAGTACGGCGGGCGGAAGGTGTCCTCGCCGACCAGCCAGCGCGGGGCGAAGACCACGAAGTCCACGCCCGCCAGGCCGGGGGTGTCGGAGGGCGAGGTCAGCACGGTGAAGATCGACGGGTCGGGGTGGTCGTAGCTGATCGACCCGATGACGTTGAAGCGGCGCAGGTCGTAGACGTACGGGACGTGCGTGCCGTGCCAGGCCACGACGTCGAGGGGGGAGTGGTCGTAGGTCGCGGACCAGAGGTTCCCGCAGAACTTGTTGACCACCTCGGTGGGACGCTCGACGTCCTCGTACGCGGCGACCGGCGCCCGGAAGTCGCGGGCGGCGGCGAGGCCGTTGGCGCCGATCGGGCCCAGGTCGGGGAGGTCGAAGGGCTGCCCGTAGTTCTCGCAGACGTAGCCGCGGGCGGGCGCGCCGCCCCCGTTGCCGCCCCCGCCCCCGTCGCGGTCGCCGTCGCGGTCGCCGTCGAGGAGCTCGACGCGGAAACGGACGCCGCGCGGGATCAGGGCCACCTCGCCGGGGCCGACCGAGAGCAGGCCGAGCTCGGTGCGCAGCAGCAGGCCGCCGCGCTCCGGGACGATCAGCAGCTCACCGTCGGAGTCGCTGAACACCCGGTCCGTCATGTCGGCGTTGGCGGCGTAGAGGTGGATGGCCATGCCGGTGCGCTGGGTGGCGTCGCCGTTGCCGCCCAGGGTCCACAGGCCGGCCAGGAAGTCCGTGCCCGGGGCCGGGTCGGGCAGTGGGTTCCAGCGCAGCCGGTTGGGGTCCGGGACGGCCTCGGTGAAGGGCGCCGTGCGCAGCGCTCCGTTGCCGACCCGGGTGAAGGCGGGGTGCGCGGCCGAAGGGCGGATCCGGTAGAGCCAGGAGCGGCGGTTGTGGCGGCGCGGCTCGGTGAAGGCGCTGCCGCTGAGCTGCTCGGCGTAGAGGCCGAGCGGGGCGCGCTGGGGCGAGTTGCGGCCGTGGGGGAGCGCGCCCGGCACGGCCTCCGAGCTGTGCTCGTTTCCGAAGCCGGTGAGGTACTCCAGCGCCTCCGCCGTCTTCCTGGCCTGCTCGCTCATGGGCTGCTCCCGCTCCGTCGAAGGAATCCTATGCCAGACAGTAGGATTCCGCGCGCCGCTCGTCAACGCCCTCCCCGACCGCATGGCCGATTCCCGCCCGGGCCTCCCTCCGGATGGCGGAGCGGACGGATCCGTGCGAGAGGGGATCCGAAAAGATGAACATTGCTCTACTCTCACGCGCATGTCGTGGACCCGCAGGTTCCCTGCCGTGCCGGCGGCGCTCCTCGCCGCCCTGCTCGCCCTCCTGTCCCTCTTCGCCGCCGCGCCCGCCGCCCTCGCGCACGAAGAGCGCCCCGTCGCCCTGCCCGACGGCACCGGATCCGTCCCCGCGTACCGCGCGGCGGAGCCCGACCTGATCGTCTGCAAGACCGACCGGCCCGCCTTCGAGCGCCGTATCGCCGGATTCCCCGACGACCTCCGCCGCCGCAACCTCGACCTCTACGAACGCTGCGAGAAGTCCGGCTACCGCCACCTTCAGGCGGCCGTCGACGCCGTCGACCGCCCCGGCATGAACATCGCGGTCCTGCCCGGCCTCTACGAGGAGGAGCCCTCGCTCCCCGGGCCGACGGGCGAGTGCGCCGCCCTCAAGGCCCCCAACTCCGCCCTGGGCTACCAGATCCTGTCCTACGAACAGCAGGCCCGCTGCCCGCACAACCAGAACCTCGTCGCGATCCTCGGCAAGAAGAACCTCCAGATCGAGGGCACCGGCGCCTCGCGCATGGACGTCGTCATCGACGCCAAGTACCAGAAGCTGAACGCCATCCGCGCCGACACGTCCGACGGCGTCTACTTCCGCAACTTCACCGCCCAGCGCACCACCTTCAACTCGCTGTACGTACTGGCCGGCGACGGCTTCGTCATCGACGACGTACTGACCCGCTGGAACGACGAGTACGGCTTCCTGACCTTCGCCAGCGACCACGGCCTGTACAAGAACTGCGAGTCCTACGGCAACGGAGACTCCGGCATCTACCCCGGCAGCGCCTCCGACATCAACGACGGGCGCGGCTACGACGTGCCCCGGTACTCGATCGAGATCACCGGCTGCCGCAGCCACCACAACATGGTCGGTTACTCCGGCACCGCCGGTGACTCGGTCTGGGTCCACGACAACGAGTTCGACCAGAACATGGGCGGCGCCTCGATGGACAGCGCCTTCCCCGGACACCCCGGCCTCCCGCAGAACCACGCCCGCTTCGAACGCAACCTCATCCACGACAACAACGCCGACTACTACCCCTACGTGGCCGACGGCACCTGCGCGAAGCCGCCCGTCGAGCGCGGCTACGAACAGGGGGTGGTCTGCCCCCAGATCTCGATGCCGCCGGGCACCGGCATCATCACCGCCGGAGGCAACTGGAACCTCTACGAGAACAACTGGGTGTACGGGCACCGGCGGGCCGGCTTCTTCCTCAGCGCGGTGCCGGCCTTCATCCGCGGCGAGGGGAAGTGGTCGAAGCAGACCGACACCTCCCACCACAACCGGTACGCCGGCAACATCCTCGGCAAGGACAGGTCAGGGGCCTCGCGGCCCAACGGCACCGACGTGTGGTGGGACGGCCAGGGCCGCGGCAACTGCTGGCAGGACGGCCCCGACGGCTCCACCCCGGGCACCCTGCCGCAGTGCGGGAAGGCGCGCGGCGAGGTCGGCGGCGCCTCCGCCCGGCTGGTGGGCGAACCGGTCAAGCTCGCCCAGCTGCTGGTCTGCGCGGACTACAACGTCCAGGCCCGCAAGCTCCCGGCCGGCTGCGACTGGTACGGGGCCCGCGGCGCGGAACGGGTGGAGACGCAGATCGCGCTGGCGGTGGCGGCCGTCCTGCTGCTGGTCGGCGGGGTGCTGTGGTGGCGCCGCCTGCGCCGCTCCCGGCTGGGCACGGTGGCCTCCCTGCTGGGGGCCGCCGGGCTGGCCCTGGACGTGGCCGGCTCCACGATGCCCCTCCAGGACACCTTCGTCCCGGCCCTCGCCCTCCTGCTGCTCGGCCTCTGGTGGACCGGCGCCGGCCTGGCCCTGCGCCCCGGGCGCCCCTGGCTGGCCCGACTGACTCTGCTCCTGGGAGCGCTGACCCTGCTGGACGCCTTCGACAAGGCCGTTCTGATGATCCCCTGGATCCCGCTGAGCCCCGCCTGGATACGGGCACTGGTGGCGCTGGTGTGGGTCCTGTGGACGGCCGTCGCCGCGGCCCGCCCCACCCCGCCCACCCCCTCGGCCCCCCAACCCCCCACCCCGGCCCCAGCCCTGACCCCCTGACCGGCCCCGAGCCCTGCCTCTGACCGGCCCCGAGCCCAGCCCTGACCCCCTGACCGGCCCCGAGCCCTGCCTCTGACCGGCCCCTACCCCGGCCCCAGCCCTGACCCCCTGACCGGCCCCGAGCCCTGCCCCTGACCGGGCCCGAGGCGGGCCCCAGCCCTGACCCCCTGACCGGGCCCGAGGCGGGCCCCAGCCCTGACCCCCTGACCGGGCCCGAGGCGGGCCACGATCCCGCCCCCTGACCGGCCCCGCCCTCTGACCGGCCCCGCCCTCTGACCGGCCCCGAGCCGGGCCCGACCCCGCCCCCTCACCCCCGCCCCCGGACCGGCCCCGAGCCGGGCCCAGACCCCCTGCCCCGGCCCACCCTCAGACATGCCCCCGGGCCCTGACCCCCTGGCCCGAGCCTCTGCCCCGGGCCCTTCCGGGGCAGGCCGCGCCCCCTGCCCCGGGGCCCGGCCCGGCGTGGAACCCGCCCCGCCCCGCCCCGGCCCTAACCGGCTCCCGCTCCGTACCGCCCGCCGACACCCGCCCCGACGCCCCGCTCCTCGCCCCGACGTCCGCTACCGGCGACTCGTCGAGCCCACCGCCGACGCCCGGCCGGCCCGCTGTCGGAGCGTGGCGGTGCGGGGGCGGGTCCGCGGGGGCGGTGGCCGGCCGGCCCGAACCTCCATCGGAGGCCCGAAGTGACCGTCCCCGCACAGGACCGCATCCGGTGCGACGCCTGCCGCCCACCCGCCCGCACCACCCGGCCGCCCCGACGCCCCACCCGCACGGCCGCGCTCGTCGCCCTCCTCCTGCTCCTCGCGGGCGGCGCGGCCACCGGCTGCGGGGGCAGGGCCACCACCCACCACAAACCCGGCACCACCCACGAGCAGGCCTCCGGCAGCACCGGGACCCTGCTCGACACCCAGGACGGCGGCGGCCACCGCCTGCGCGAGGTCCCGGCCCGGGGCGCGCCGGAGGTCAAGCTCACCGCCCGCCCCGACTCCGAGGACGGCTGGAACCTCCAACTGGCCGTCACCAACTTCCGCTTCACCCCCGACAGCACCGGTGGCGCCGCCCTCCCGGGCGCCGGCCACGCCCACCTCGAACTCGACGGCCACAAGCTGGCCCGCGTGTACGGCCCCTGGTTCCACCTGCCCGCGGCGCAGGTGCCCGAGGGCGCGCACACCCTGACCGTCCGCCTCTACGCCGACGACCACACGGCCTGGGCCGTCGCCGGCAAGCCGGTCGAGGTGTCCGTGCCGCTGACCGTGGGCCCGCCGGGCGAGGCGTCCCACAGCCATGCCGCGCCCGCGCCGACCGGCTCGGCGGCGCCCTCCGGGGCTCCGCAGGCCGACCGCACCGTCACCCTCGCCGTCCGGGACGG
Source organism: Streptomyces sp. M-16 (assembly GCF_052114405.1). Lineage (NCBI taxonomy): Bacteria > Bacillati > Actinomycetota > Actinomycetes > Kitasatosporales > Streptomycetaceae > Streptomyces > Streptomyces sp. M-16. The sequence continues at coordinate 68,964 of NZ_JBFRER010000033.1, forward strand.
CAAGGTGGTCCCCGCCACCGGCCGCACCGAGGTCAAGCGCGGGGAACGCGTCGCCCTGCGGGTCACCAGCGACCGCTCCGACACCCTCCATGTCCACGGCTATGACAAGGAACTCGCCCTCCCCGCGGGCCAGGAGGAGACCCTGGTCCTGACGGCCGACCGCACGGGCCTTTTCGAGGTGGAGACCCATGAGTCCGGGCTGGTCCTGACCCAGCTCCTGGTCCGATGACCCCCGGCCTCGGGGCGGCGGTCCCGGGCCGGGCTTCAGCGCCCGGGGCGTGGTCCGGCGTCCGGCCCGGACCGCCGGCGGATCCGGGAGCGGTGGCGGCGTTCGGCCCCGGGCCCGGCCGGAGCGTGGTCCTTCACCCGGCCGACCCGCAGGTCCTGCTCGCGCACGGGTTCGGCTCCCAGCACGACCTGCCCATCTCTCCCTTCTACGCCTTCGCCGGAGCCTTCACCGCACTCTTCGTCTCCTTCCTCGCACTCGGCCTCCTCTGGTCGGTCTCCCGCTTCCGCGGCGACCGCTCCGGTCTGGCCCTGCCCGCCGGGTTCCAGCGGGTGGCCGACGCGCCGGCCACCCGCACCACCCTGCGCGGACTCGGCCTCGCCGCAGCCCTCGCCGTACTCCTCCACCTCCTCCTCGGTCCCGACGACCCCGCCCGCAACCCCGCTCCCGGCGCCGTCTACGTCCTGTTCTGGGTCGGACTCGTCCCCGCCTCCCTCCTCCTCGGCCCCGCCTGGCGCCTGCTCAACCCGCTGCGCACCCTGCACCGGCTCCTCCGCCGGATCCGCCGCCGCCCACCCGGCGAGGGCCGCCCCCTGCCCGCCCGGCTCGGCCAATGGCCCGCCGCCGCCGGGCTGTTCGGCTTCACCTGGCTGGAGCTCGCCGCCCCCGATCCCGCATCCACCACCACCCTCCTCTGTGCCATCACCGGCTACGCCGCCCTCCACCTGCTGCTCGCCGCCCGCTTCGGCGAGCGGTGGTTCGCCGACGCCGACGCCTTCGAGGCCTACTCCGACCTCCTGGCCCGGCTCTCACCGCTCGGCCGCCGCGGCGATGGTCACCTGGCCCTGCGCAACCCCTTCCACGGACTCGACGCGACGCCCGAGCGGCCCGGACTCGTCGCCACCGTCTGCGTCCTGCTCGGGTCCACCGCCTACGACGGCTACTCCGACAACCCCGCCTGGATCAACGCCGTTCAGACCTCCTCCCTCGGCCGCACCCCCACGGCCACCCTCGGACTGCTCGCTTCCATCGCCCTCGTCGCCACCCTCTACTGCCTGTGCGCCGTCGCCACCCGCCTCGTCAGCGGCCCGCACCCCCGCCCGCTGACCGCTTTCGCGCACTCACTCGTACCGATCGCCCTCGGCTATCTCATCGCCCATTACTTCTCCCTCCTCGTCACCGAAGGACCACGCACAGTAATCATGGCACTGGGCACTGACAATGCCCCCGTGCCCAGTCCCCCCTTGGGTTCAGGAGGTCTCGCGGCCCTCCAGGTGATCGCCGTCGTGGCCGGTCACGTACTCGGCGTGATCGCCGCCCACGACCGCTCCGTACGCCTCTTCCCGCCCACGAGGGCCGTGGCCGGCCAACTCCCGCTGCTCGCGCTGATGGTCACGTACACCCTCGGCGGGCTCACCCTCCTGCTGAACTGAGGGCCGGCCGTCGCGTTCACCCGAACCACACGCCAGGAGCGGCATCATGGACCCCGTGCCTCCCGCCCACCCCCTGCGCCGGACCCCCGTCCAGCAGCGCAGCGCCGACCGTCTCGCCCGGATCCTCGACGCCTGCGCCGAGCTCCTGGACGAGACCGGCTACGAGAACCTCAGTACCCGTGCCGTCGCCCTGCGCGCCGGCGTGCCCATCGGATCCGTCTACCGGTTCTTCGGGAACAAGCGGGCCATGGCCGTCGCCCTCGCCCACCGCAACCTGGACCGGTACGCCGACGGCATCCAAAGGCGCCTCGCCGTCTTGCCGGCCACCCACTGGCGGCCCGTCGTGGACGCCGTCCTCGACGAGTACCTGGCCATGAAGCGCAACGTCCCGGGCTTCGCCCTCGTCGACTTCGGTGTGCCCGCGCCGCCCGCGGAGGGGCCCGCCGCCGACCCGAACCACCTGGTCGCCACGCGCCTGACCCAGCTGCTGTGCGGGCATCTGCGGCTCGTCCCCGACGCCGGACTGGAGCGCGCGGTGCTGGTCGCCGTCGAGGCGACCGACGCGCTCGTCCAGCTGGCCTTCCGGTCCGACCCGGCGGGGGACCCCGCGATCGTCGCCGAGACGCGGGCGATGATGCACGCCTACCTGGCCCGGGTCCTGGACTGAACGGCCCGGAGCCAACCGGCCGGCGCAACCCCCTCCCCGACGTGCCTACCGGTCGGTATGCTCGGGGCGCCCGCGTGCCCGCGCCGCCGGGCCGGGCCGGGTCGCCCACAGATCCCTGCCCGTGCCGCGGCCTGCCGCCCCCTGGAGGGCCCATGCCCCGCACCGCCCCGCGCATCTGCCCCCTCTGCGAAGCCACCTGCGGCCTCACCCTGACCATCGAGGGGACCACCGTCACCGGTGCCCGGGGTGACCGCGACGACGTCTTCAGCCGCGGCTTCATCTGCCCCAAGGGCGCCGCCTTCGGAGCGCTCGACGCCGACCCGGACCGGCTGCGCACCCCTCTCGTCCGCCGCGACGGCCGCCTGCGCCGGGCGACCTGGGAGGAGGCCTTCGACGCCATCGCCGCAGCCGTCCCCGCCCTGGTCCGGGAAGACGGGGCGCAGTCCGTGGGCGTCGTCCTCGGCAACCCGAACGTCCACACCATGGCCGGCGCCCTCTACCCGCCGCTGCTCGTGGGCGCCCTGGGCACCCGCAACCTCTTCACCGCCAGCACCCTCGACCAGATGCCCAAACACGTCTCCAGCGGACTGCTGTTCGGCGACCCCTTCGCCATCCCCGTGCCCGACCTCGACCGCACCGACTTCCTGCTCCTGCTCGGCGCCAACCCGGTCGAGTCCAACGGCTCCCTGTGCACCGCCCCCGACTTCCCCGGCCGGCTCAAGGCGCTGCGGGCGCGCGGCGGCACCCTCGTCGTCGTCGACCCGCGCAGGACGCGCACCGCCCGGCTCGCCGACCGGCACCTCGCACCCCGCCCCGGCAGCGACGCCCTGCTGCTCGCCGCCGTCGCGCACACCCTGCTCGCCGAAGGGCTGTCCGCTCCCGGGTCGTTGGCGCGACACACCGAGGGGCTCGGGGAACTCGCCGACGCCCTCGGGAGTTTCACTCCTGAGGCCGTGGCCCCCGCCTGCGACCTCACGGCCGCCGAGATCCGTAACCTGGCCCGTGATCTCGCGGCCGCGCCCACCGCCGCCGTCTACGGGCGGATCGGCAGCTGCACCGTCGAGTACGGGACGCTCGCCAGCTGGCTGGTCGACGTACTGAACATCCTCACCGGCAACCTCGACCGGCCGGGCGGGGCCCTCTTCCCGCTTCCGGCGACCGGCCCGCGCCCCCGTGCGGCCGGACCCGGCCGGGGGTTCGCGCTCGGCCGCTGGCACAGCCGGGTCTCCGGCCATCCCGAGGCCAAGAGCGAACTGCCCATCGCCGCCCTCGCCGAGGAGATCGAGACCCCGGGTCCGGGGCGGATCCGCGCCTTGATCGCCATCGCCGCCAACCCCGTGCTGTCCGCCCCCGACGGCCGCCGGCTCGACGCGGCCCTGGCCGGGCTGGACTTCATGGTCAGCGTCGACCCGTACCTCAACGAGACCTCCCGCCACGCCCACGTCGTCCTGCCTCCGCCGCCCCCGTCGCAGAGCGCGCACCACGACTTCGCCTTCAACGGCTTCGCCATCCGCAACCAGGTCCGCTACACCCGGCCCGCCGTCCCCCTCGAAGCCGGGCGGCTCGACGAGTGCGAGATCCACGCGCGCCTCGTCCTGGCCGTCTCCGGCACGCACGGCGCCGCCGAGCCGTCCGTCGTCGACGAGACGGCGATCCAGGGCGCCCTCGCCCGGGAGACCGCGGACCGGCGCTCCCCCCTCCACGGAGCCGACCCCTCCCGCCTCGCGAAGCTCCTCACGGGCGAGAACGGCCCCGAACGGCGGCTCGACCTGATGCTGCGACTCGGCCCGTACGGAGACCTGTTCGGCGTCGCAGGGCAACAGTCGGACGGGCAGCCGGACGGGCAGCCGGGCGGGTCGGCGGGCGGGCAGCCGGGCGGGTCGGAGGGCGGGCTGAGTCTGGAGAGGCTGCTCGCCCACCCGCACGGCATTGACCTCGGCCCGCTGCGGCCCCGGCYCCCGGGTCTGCTCAGGACCCGCAGCGGCAGGATCGAGCTGCTCCCGGACCCGATCGCGGCCGAGCTCCCCCGACTGCGCGCGGCGCTCACCGGCCGCCCCGCCGCCCTGGTGCTCGTGGGCCGCCGCCACCTGCGGTCCAACAACAGCTGGTTGCACAACGTCCCGGCCCTCACCGGAGGTTCCAACCGCTGCACCCTCCAGGTCCATCCGCGGGACGCGGAGCGGATCGGACTGACCGACGGGGGCCGGGCCCGGGTCACGGCCGACGGCGGCAGCCTGGAGGTCCCCGTGGAGGTCACCGACGCCGTTCGCGCCGGTGTGGTCAGCCTGCCGCACGGCTGGGGCCATGACCGGGACGGCACCCGCCTGGCGGTGGCGGCCGCCGAGCCGGGAGTGAACGTCAACCAGCTCCTCGACGGCACCCGGCTCGACCCGCTCTCCGGTACGGCGGTGCTCAACGGCTTCCCCGTCGAACTCGTACCCCTGCCCTGAGCTGGGGTTTTGCTCGTATTGCTCACGCGTCGACGTCTTGTTGGCACAAGGAGGCGGCACCTAGGTTCCCCTGCATGCTGACCTTCCTCGGCTTCGCCATGATCGCGACCTTCCTGGTCCTGATCATGCTGAAGAAAATGTCGCCCATCGCGGCGCTCGTCCTCATCCCCGCGCTCTTCTGCGTGTTCGCCGGCAAGGGCGCGCACCTGGGGGACTACGTCATCGACGGCGTCGGCAAGCTCGCCCCGACCGCCGCCATGCTGATGTTCGCCATCGTCTACTTCGGCGTGATGATCGACGTCGGCCTCTTCGACCCGATCGTCCGGGGCATCCTGCGCTTCTGCAAGGCAGATCCGATGCGGGTCGTGGTCGGCACGGCCGTGCTGGCCGCGATCGTCTCCCTCGACGGGGACGGTTCGACCACCTTCATGATCACCGTTTCGGCCATGTACCCGCTCTACAAGCGGCTCGGTCTGAGCCTGGTGGTCATGACGGGCGTCGCCGCGACCGCGAACGGCGTGATGAACACCCTCCCCTGGGGCGGCCCCACCGCCCGCGCCGCCACCGCCCTCAAGCTGGACGCGGCCGACATCTTCGTCCCGATGATCCCCGCCCTCGCGGTCGGGCTCCTGTGTGTGTTCGTCCTGGCCTACGTGCTGGGCCTGCGCGAGCGCCGCCGCGTCGGCTCCCTGGTGATGCCCGGGGAGGCGGAGGCCGAGGAGGAGTCCCTGGTCGCGGTCGGTTCGGGCGGCAGGGCGGACGCGGGCGCGCAGCCGGACGAGAAGGCGCCCGGGGGCGGTGGCTCCGGTTCCGCCACGGATTCCGCCCCCGGTTCCGCCTCCGGCCCGGGTTCCGCCCCCGGTTCCTCCTCCGCCTCCGGTTCCTCCTCCGCCTCCGGCCCCGGTTCCGCCGCGGGTGCGGGCGGTGCCTCCGCCGCCGCGCCCGAGGGCGACGGCTTCCAGGGGCTCGACCCCGACCGTCCGACGCTGCGCCCGCGCCTCTACTGGTTCAACGCGGGCCTCACCGTCGCCCTGCTCACCGCGATGATCATGGAGCTGCTGCCGATCCCGGTGCTGTTCCTGCTCGGGGCCGCCCTCGCGCTCACCGTGAACTTCCCCCACATGCCGGACCAGAAGGCCCGCATCGCCGCCCACGCCGACAACGTCCTCAACGTCGCCGGCATGGTCTTCGCCGCAGCCGTCTTCACGGGCGTCCTCAGCGGAACGGGCATGGTCAAGCACATGGCCGACTGGCTCGTCGGTGCCGTCCCCGAGGGCATGGGCCCGCACATGGCCCTGGTCACCGGGCTGCTCAGTCTGCCGCTGACCTACTTCATGTCCAACGACGGCTTCTACTTCGGCGTCCTGCCGGTCCTCGCCGAGGCGGGCGCCGCCCACGGGGTCTCCTCGCTGGAGATCGCCCGCGCCTCCCTGGTCGGCCAGGCCCTGCACATGTCGAGCCCGCTGGTTCCGGCCGTATACGTCCTCGTCGGCATGGCCAGGGTCGAGTTCGGCGACCACACCCGTTTCACAGTGAAATGGGCGGCTCTCACCTCCCTGGTGGTGCTGGCGGCAGGGATGCTTTTCGGCATCATCTGAGCCGGGCGGGCCCTGGTGCCCCGAAAACTACCGGCGCTAGTTTGTAGGGTGTCGACGACGTCAGCTCTACGCGCTCGTGCGTGCTCGGGAGGAATGCCATGAAGGCCCACGACGGGATGTACATCGGCGGGGAGTGGCGACCCGCCGCCGGAACCGACCGGATCGAGGTCGTCAACCCGGCCGACGAGCAGGTCATCGCCACCGTCCCGGCCGGGGGCGCCGAGGACGTGGACGCGGCCGTACGCGCGGCCCGCGCGGCCCTCCCCGGCTGGGCGGCCACGGCTCCGGCCGAGCGGGCCGCCCTGATCGGTGCGCTGCGCGACGTCCTGGCGGCCCGCAAGGGCGAGATCGCCGAGACGATCACCGCCGAACTCGGCGCCACCTCCGGCTTCTCGGAGAACGTCCACGTCGGGGCCCCGATCGCGGTGGCCTCCTCCTACGCCGAGCTGGCGGCCGAGTACGCCTTCGAGGAGCGGATCGGGAACTCCACCGTGCTGCTGGAGCCGGTCGGTGTGGTCGGGGCCATCACGCCCTGGAACTATCCCCTGCACCAGGTCGTTGCCAAGGTGGCACCCGCTCTCGCCGCCGGCTGCACCCTCGTCCTCAAGCCGGCCGAGGACACCCCGCTGACCGCACAGCTCTTCGCCGAAGCCGCGCACGAGGCGGGCATCCCGGCCGGAGTCTTCAACCTGGTGACCGGTACCGGCCCGGTCGCCGGACAAGCGCTGGCCGAGCACGAAGGGGTCGACCTCGTCTCCTTCACCGGCTCGACCGCCGTCGGCAAGAAGATCGGCGCCATCGCCGGCGCCGCCGTCAAGCGCGTCGCCCTCGAACTCGGCGGCAAGTCGGCGAACGTCATCCTGCCCGGCGCCGATCTGCCCAAGGCCGTCGCCGCGGGCGTCGCCGACGTCATGAGCAACTCCGGTCAGAGCTGCAACGCCCTCACCCGCATGCTCGTCCAGCGGGACCAGTACGAGGAGGCCGTGTCCCTCGCGGTGGCCGCCGTCGCCAAGTACCCCACCGGCGACCCCCGCGACCCGGGCACCCGCCTCGGCCCGGTGATCAACGCCAAGCAGCGCGCCCGCGTGCGCGCGTACATCGACAAGGGCGTCGAGGAGGGCGCGCGCCTCGTCGCGGGCGGTTCCGAAGCGCCGCACGAGCACGGGTACTTCGTCACCCCGACCGTGTTCGCGGACGTCACCCCCGAGATGACCATCGCCCAGGAGGAGATCTTCGGTCCCGTCCTGGCGATCCTCCCCTACGAGGACGAGGAGGACGCCCTGCGCATCGCCAACGGCACGGTGTACGGCCTGGGCGGCGCCGTCTGGGCGGCGGACGCGGAGACGGCCGTGGCCTTCGCCCGCCGCATGGACACCGGCCAGGTGGACATCAACGGCGGCCGCTTCAACGTGCGCGCGCCCTTCGGCGGCTACAAGCAGTCGGGCGTGGGCCGCGAGCTCGGCCCGCACGGCCTGGGGGAGTACCTCCAGACCAAGTCCCTGCAGTTCTGACCGCGACCGCGCAGCACCCGAAGACACGGAGACGAAGACCATGGTCCGCGCCGCCATCCTGCCCGCCGTCGGAGCCCCGCTGGAGATACGGGACATCGTGCTGCCCGAACCCGGCCCCGGGCAGGTCCGGGTGCGGCTCGCCGCAGCCGGGGTCTGTCACTCCGATCTCTCCCTCACCAACGGCACCATGCGGGTGCCCGTCCCCGCCGTCCTCGGCCACGAGGGCGCGGGGACGGTCGTCTCGGTGGGCGAGGGCGTCACCCACGTCGCACCCGGCGACGGTGTGGTGCTCAACTGGGCCCCGTCCTGCGGGGAGTGCCACCACTGCCGGATCGGCGAGGTCTGGCTCTGCGCCAAGGCCCTGACCGGGGTCGGCGCGGTCTACGCCCACGACGCCGAGGGCACCGAGCTGCACCCCGGGCTGAACGTCGCGGCCTTCGCCGAGGAGACCGTCGTCGCGGCGAACTGCGTGCTGCCCGCGCCCGCCGGGATCCCGCTGCCCGAAGCCGCCCTGCTCGGCTGCGCCGTCCTCACCGGGTACGGGGCCGTCCACCACAGCGCCCAGGTCCGCCCCGGCGAGTCGGTGGCCGTGTTCGGTGTCGGCGGGGTCGGCCTCGCCGCCCTGCAGGCGGCCCGGATCGCCGGGGCGGGGGCCGTCGTGGCGGTGGACCTCTCCCCGGCGAAGGAGGAACTGGCCCGTGCCGCCGGGGCCACCGACTTCGTGCTCGCCTCCGAGACCACCGCCAAGCAGATCCGCGCGCTCACCGCCGGTCAGGGCGCGGACGTGGCCGTCGAGTGCGTGGGCCGCGCGGAGACCATCCGCGGAGCCTGGGATTCCACCCGCCGGGGCGGGCGCACCACGGTCGTCGGCATCGGCGGCAAGGAGCAGCAGGTCACCTTCCACGCGCTGGAGATCTTCCACTACGCCCGCACCCTCAGCGGCTGCGTCTACGGCAACAGCGATCCGGCGCGCGACCTCCCGGTGATCGCCGACCACGTGCGGGCCGGCCGCCTCGACCTCGGCGCGCTGGTCACCGACCGCATCACCCTCGACGGCATCCCCGCCGCCTTCGACGCGATGCTCGCGGGCAAGGGCGGCCGCTCCCTGGTCGTCTTCTGATCCGGCCGGGCCCCGGTCCGGCCGGCCGGCCGCACCCCGCCCCGTGCGGTCGGTCGGGTCAGGCCCCCGGCTGGCGCAGGGCCTCGTACTGGAGGGACAGGCCGTCCAGCAGGGCCGTCAGGCCCGTCTCGAACGCACCCTCGTCCACCTCGCGCCTGCGCTCCGCCAGCAGGTGGGCCTGCCCCAGGTGCGGGTAGTCCACCGGGTCGTACGCCGCCTCGTCGTCCACGAACCCCCGGGCGAAGGAGGCCACCGCCGAGCCCAGGATGAAGTAGCGCATCAGGGCGCCGATCCGCGTCGCATGGGCCGGCGGCCATCCCGCCTCCGTCATCGCCCCGAACACCGCGTCCGCCAGCCGCAGCCCGGCCGGGCGCCGGCCCGGCCCCCGTGCCAGCACCGGCACGATGTTCGGATGGTCCGCCAGGGCGTCCCGGTACGAGTGCGCCCACGCGTGCAGGGCCTCGCGCCAGTCCCGGCGCGCCCCGCCGTCACCGTCACCGGCTCCGTGACCGTTCCCGTGGCCGCGACGGTTCCCGTCCCCGTCCCCGTCCCCGTCCCCGTCCCCGTTCCCGTTCCCGTCGCCGTCATCGCCGCCGCAGGCCTCGAACATCGACAGGTCGACCCGGGCGCTCACCGCGTCCGCCACCGCCTCCAGGATCGCGTCCTTGGTCCGGAAGTGGTTGTACAGCGAGGGCCCGCTGACCCCGAGGGCCGCGGCCAGCCGCCGCGTCGACACCGCCTCCAGCCCCTCCGCGTCCACCAGCGCACCGGCCGCCTCGACGATGCGGTCTCTGCTCAGGAGGGGCTTGCGCGGTCTGGCCATGCGCCACATAGTAGGCCCTGCCCGCCATAAACTACCGGTGCTAGTTAAAGGCCCCGGCACCCGCGACCGCGCCCCACCCGGAGGCACCCGTGAACCTGGAGCTCAGCGAGGAGCAGGAAGCCGTGCGCCGGCTCGCCCGCGCGTTCAGCGAGCGCGAGATCGCCCCGTACGCCGCCGAGTGGGACCGCGCCGAGAGCGTGGACCGGTCCATCGTGAAGAAGCTCGGCGACCTCGGATTCCTCGGCCTCACCGTCCCCGAGGAGTACGGCGGCTCCGGCGGCGACCACGTCTCCTACGCGCTCGTCACCGAGGAACTGGGCCGCGGGGACTCCGCGGTGCGCGGCATCGTCTCCGTCTCCCTCGGTCTGGTCGCCAAGACCCTCGCCGCCTGGGGCACCGAGGAGCAGAAGCGCGACTGGCTGCCCCGGCTCTGCTCCGGCGAGGCCCTCGGCTGCTTCGGCCTGACCGAACCCGGCACCGGCTCCGACGCCGCCGCCCTCACCACCCGGGCCGTGCGCGAGGGGGACGCGTACGTGATCAGCGGCAGCAAGATGTTCATCACCAACGGCACCTGGGCCGATGTCGTCCTGCTCTTCGCCCGCACCGGCGGCGCCCCCGGCCACCGCGGGATCTCCGCCTTCCTCGTCCCCGCCGACACCCCGGGCCTGACTCGCCGGGAGGTCCACGGCAAGCTGGGCCTGCGCGGTCAGGCCACCGCCGAGCTCGCCCTGGACGGCGTCCGCGTGCCCGCGTCCGCGATGCTCGGCCCCGAGGGCAAGGGCTTCTCCGTCGCCATGTCGGCCCTGGCCAAGGGCCGGATGTCGGTGGCCGCCGGCTGCGTCGGCATCGCGCAGGCCGCGCTGGACGCGGCCGTCTCGTACGCCTCCCGGCGCGAGCAGTTCGGCAAGCCGATCGCCCACCACCAGCTGGTGCAGGAGCTGATCGCCGACATCTCCGTCGACGTGGACGCCGCCCGGCTGCTGACCTGGCGGGTGGCCGACCTCATCGACCGCGGCCGGCCCTTCGCCACCGAGGCCTCCACCGCCAAGCTCTTCGCCTCCGAAGCGGCCGTGCGCGCCGCGGGCAACGCCCTCCAGGTCCACGGCGGCTACGGCTACATCGACGAGTACCCGGCCGGAAAGCTGCTGCGCGACGCCCGCGTGATGACCCTCTACGAGGGCACCAGCCAGATCCAGAAGCTGCTGATCGGCCGCGCCCGCACGGGGGTCTCCGCCTTCTGAGCCGACGGCGGCCCCCACGGAATCCTGCCTAAGCGCTTGCTCACCCTCCGGTAGGGTGTGCCTTCCACACGGGGAAGAGGGTGAGCGAGCGATGGACAGCGCGGCGGATACCAGCGGCTACCAGGCGTGGTCGGAGGTCACCCCCGACGCCGCGCGGCGGCTGCTGGTCGCGGCCGTCGAAGCCTTCGCCGAACGCGGCTACCACGCGACCACCACGCGCGACATCGCGGGCCGGGCCGGCATGAGTCCGGCGGCGCTCTACATCCACTACAAGACCAAGGAAGAACTGCTCCACCGCATCAGCCGGATCGGCCACGACAAGGCGCTGGAGATCCTGGAGACCGCCGCCGCCGGGCCCGGGACGGCCGCCGACCGGCTCGACGCGGCCGTGCGGTCCTTCGTGGGCTGGCACGCCGCGCACCACACCACCGCGCGCGTGGTCCAGTACGAGCTCGACGCGCTCGCGCCCGAGCACCGCGGCGAGATCGTGGCGCTGCGCCGCCAGAGCGACGCCGCGGTGCGCCGCATCATCGCCGAGGGGGTCCGGGCGGGGGAGTTCGACGTCCCCGACGTCCCCGGGACCACCCTCGCCGTGCTCTCCCTGTGCATCGACGTGGCCCGCTGGTTCAGTACCGCCGGGCACCGCACGCCCGACGAGGTCGGCGCGCTCTACGCCGACCTCGTGCTCCGCATGGTGGGTGCCCGACCGGCCGCCGCGCCCGTGGCTCAGAAGTAGTAGCGGGACACCGACTCCGCGACGCAGACCGGCTTCGCGCCGCCCTCGCGCTCCACCGTCACCGTCGCCGCGACCTGCACGCCTTCGCCCGCCTCGGTGACCGCCGTGATCACGGCCGTGGCGCGCAGCCGCGAGCCGACCGGCACCGGAGCCGGGAAGCGGACCTTGTCCGTGCCGTAGTTGATGCCCATCCGCATGCCCTCGACGCGCATGATCTGCGGCACCAGGCTGGGCAGCAGCGACAGCGTCAGATAGCCGTGCGCGATCGTGGAACCGAAGGGGCCCGAGGCGGCCCGCTCCGGGTCCACGTGGATCCACTGGTGGTCGCCGGTCGCGTCCGCGAAGAGGTCGATCCGCTTCTGGTCCACCTCCAGCCACCCGCTCGGGCCGAGCGCGTCACCGATCCCGGCGCGCAGTTCCTCGGCGGAGGTGAAGATCCTCGGTTCGGCCATGCCCTGCCCCTGTCGTCCGCTGTCGCGCAACTAATAAGCGTTTGCTCAGCATGCTGGGGCCCGCATGCGTCTGTCAACGGATCTCCGACTAGGCTCGGCCGCGTGCCGCAGATTCCCGAGAACGTCCACGAACTCACGGTCGGCCAGCTCTCCGCGCGCAGCGGGGCAGCCGTCTCCGCACTGCATTTCTACGAGGCCAAAGGGCTGATCAGCAGCCGCCGTACCTCCGGCAACCAGCGCCGCTACACGCGCGAGGCGCTGCGCCGGGTGGCCTTCGTACGCGCCGCGCAGCGCGTGGGCATACCGCTGGCCGACATCCGCGTCGCGCTGGTCGAACTGCCGGAGGGGCGCACCCCCACCCCCGAGGACTGGGCGCGGCTGTCCGAGAACTGGCGCGCCGAGCTCGACGAGCGGATCCGGCAACTGAGCGATCTGCGCGACCGCTTGTCGGACTGCATCGGCTGCGGCTGCCTCTCGCTGAAGAAGTGCGCCCTGTCCAACCCGGACGACGTCTTCGGCGCCCGCCTCACCGGATCCCGGCTGTCGCAGTAGCGGCGTCCCGCAGCTCCCGGGCGGCGGCCACCAGTTCGGCACTGGAGCGCGCCGCCCGCCCGTCGGGCAGGTGCAGGACGTCGCCTACGCCGGTTCGCGCCCCGGCACCGCACCGCGCGGCCATCCGCAGCACCGGCCAGGCGGCCGCGTCCCGCCCGTACAGCAGGACCGGCACCGGCGGCAGCCAGCGCAGCGCCGCCACCAGTGCCGGGTCGGCCTCGGCCAGCTCCACCACCAGCCGCACCCGGCCGTGGTCCGGCGGGGCCCACTCCAGGAACCGGGCCAGCGGCTCCGGCCCGGCCCCGCCGCCCAGCGGGACCAGGGCGTCCACCGCCACCCCGCGCCCCAGCAGGGCCCGGCCCAGCGCGCCGGCGCCCGGCTCCGCGAACCGCACCTGGGCCCGGTCGGGCAGCACCGTCCAGGACCGCACCCGCTCCAGCCGCCCGGCGGGATCCGGCTCGGCGTCGACGGCGGCCGGAACCGAGAGGGGTACGCGGACCCCCGCGCCGCGCATCTCCTCCAGCAGCGGACCGACCACCCGGGGCGAGAGGCTCTCCCGCCCGCACGGGGTCCTCGGGTGCGCCAGGACCTCCCCGGCCCCGGCGGCGACGGCCTCCACCGCCGACTCCGTCAGATCCCGCGGGGTCATCGGCACCGCACCCCCGTCGCCGGCGCCGCGCGATCCGTTGACCACCACCTGGAGCACCGCCACCTGGATCACCGCCCCCGGCCCGCCGGCGCCGCCCGGCCGGTGTCCGCCCGGCGCGCCGGCCCTGCCCGGCCGGTGTC
>NZ_JBFRER010000034.1:0-61498 GCF_052114405.1 Streptomyces sp. M-16
GCCCAGGGCCCAGGACGGCGTACGGGACCCGGTGGCGCTCACGCGGCGCGCTCCGGCTCCGGCGCGGAGGCGGGCGCGCCGCCCGCCCCGGGCGCCCGCTTGGCGACGGGCTGCCAGCCCGGCCCGCGGAAGACCCGCCCGGCGCGCTCGCGCCAGCTGTCGGCGGCACGTACGTCGCGGGCGATGGCGGCGTACTCGTGGGTGGCCACGCGCAGCGGGTTGTGGGTGCCGATGTTCTTGGTCAGCCCGTAGACGGGCCGCTCGGTCTCCCCGACCCAGGACCCGAACATCCGGTCCCAGACGATCAGGATGCCGCCGAAGTTGCGGTCGAGGTAGCCGCCCTGGGAGGCGTGGTGGACGCGGTGGTGCGAGGGGGTGTTGAAGACGTACTCGTACGCCCGCGGCAGTTTCCCGATGCGCTCGGTGTGGACCCAGAACTGGTAGAGGAGGTTGATCCCGTAGCAGAAGGGGACCGCTGCCGGGTGCACGCCGAAGGCGACCATGGGCAGGTAGAACCACCAGGTGGTGGCACTGGTCCAGGGCTGGCGCAGGGCGGTGGTGAGGTTGAACCTGCGGCTGCTGTGGTGGACCACGTGACAGGCCCACAGGATGCGGATGACGTGGTGCAGCCGGTGCTGCCAGTAGTAGAGGAAGTCCTGCACGAGCAGCATCAGCAGGGCGGTCCACCACAGGAACGGCACGCGCAGCGGGGTCAGTTCGTAGACGGCCGTGAAGACGGCGACGACCGGGACCTTCCAGAGCAGGTCGAAGCCGATGCTGCCGATGCCCATGGTGACGCTCGTGACCGCGTCCTTGGCGTCGTACCCGGCGGCGTCCTCGTCGGGATGCAGCCGGTAGCTCACCACCTCGATGACGGTGAGCAGGACGAACGCGGGTATGGACCACAGCACGACATCGGGCAGGTTCGGCATGCCCGCACCATAGAGGCGCCTCAGGGGGCTCCGCTAGAGGTTGTTACCGATCGGTATCCGACGGAGTTACCGGCGGTACCCCCACCGCGGTCCGGGCTTCGGGCGCAGCCCCGCCGGAGCGGCTCACGCAGCTTCCGTGAGCCGCTCCGGCGGGCGCCCGGACGCTGTCACCAAACGCGTACCGAGGCGCCCCGGGCGAAGGCCGGGCTGGTGGCTCCGGCCGGGATGCGGGTCAGGGGTTCGGCGACCTCCGAGACCAGGGGGCCGTGTCTGGCGGCCAGGGCGTCCAGGAGGGGGAGGTCGAAGCCGTAGACGCGGGCGGCGTTGCCGCCGACCATCGCCGCGACCTCCTCCCTCGGCAGGCCCGCGTACGCGATGCGCAGACCCTCCCGGGAGAAGGGGGTGGTGCCCTCGTCGTGGGGGTAGTCGCTGCCCCACATGATCTTGTCGAGGCCGATCCGGTCCCGCAGCGGGACCTCGTGGGGGCGCATGAAGCTCGCCCCCACGAAGCAGTTGTCCCGCCAGACCTCGCTGGGGCCCCGGCCCATGGCGTCGGCCAGCCCCGCCCCGAACTTGGCCTCCGCCGTGGCCGAGGCCGTGACGAGGCGGCCGTGGTAGTAGTCCAGCATCTCCAGGACGCCCGGGATCCAGCCCGAGCCCTGCTCGGTCAGGACCAGCTTCAGGCCGGGGTGGCGGCGGAAGGCCCCGCCGAAGATCAGGTGCCACAGGGCGCGGTGGGAGAACCAGGTGGTCTCCACCATGAAGACGGCGCGGGCCGCCGGTTCCTCCCCGATCGGGGGCGAGGCCGAGCCGCCGTGGTGGTTGACGGGGACGTCGAGTTCCGCGCAGACGGCCCAGATCGGGTCGTAGGCCGCGGAGTAGAGCTCCGGGACGGGTGAGCCAGGAGGGACTCCGGGGAGGAGGATGCCGCCCGTCAGGCCCGCCTCCCGGGTGCGGCGGATCTCCCGGACCGCCTCGTCCACGTCGTTGAGGAGGATCTGCGCCACCCCGGCCCGCCGGCCCGGCGCGTCCGCGCAGAAGTCGGCCAGCCAGCGGTTGTGCGCCTGCAGGCCCGCCCAGCGCAGCTCGTACTCCGCAGCCGTGGGCGGTTGCGCCATCAGGGAGGCCGCGGGGAAGAACGGCGGGATGGTGTTCGGGAAGAGGACCTCCGCGACGATGCCGTCCGCTTCGAGTTCGGCCAGCCGGCGGGCCGAGTTCCAGTTGCGGTCGGCGGTGTCGGCGAGGAGGTCCTCGTACGGGTTGACGTAGCCGGCGGCCCAGGCGTCGAAGGCCTCGTGGTGCCGCTTGGCCAGGTACGGCCGGTAGTCCAGCAGGTCGGCGCCCGCATGGCAGTCGGCCGAGACGACCGTGTAGCGGTCCCCGGTCATCGGGAGACCCCCAGGACCGGGAAGTCGCCGCCGGTCAGCCAGTGCCGGCCCGTCTCGCGGGAGCGGGCCCAGGAGGCCTCCACCGCGGCCTGGTCCGGGGACTGCCCGAGCCCGTCCGGGGTGGGGCCGATCCGGCGGGCGACCGGGGCGAGCTTCGCGGTGTCGAAGCCGAAGACCTCGGCCGCGGCCAGACCCAGCATCCGGCGGGTCTCGGCCACCGGGATGTCGTGGAAGGTGCTGCGCAGCCAGTTGCGGGTGTCGGGCCAGGTGCCCTCGGGGTGCGGGAAGTCCGAGCCCCACAGGATGTTGTCCACGCCGATCTCGTAGCGCTGGGCGAGTTCGCGCCGCTTGGTGTTCGTGGCGCAGATGAACACCTGGCGGTCCAGGTACTCGCTCGGCGGGCGCTTGAGCTCCGCGAACGGGGAGAGCTTCTTGCCCCCGTGCGCCCCGAGGTAGAGCCGGTCCATGAACCAGAGCTGGTTCGGCAGCCACCAGCAGCCCGACTCCGCGATGCCGAACCTCAGGCCCGGGTGCCGCTCGAAGACCCCGGACCAGAGCAGGAACCACAGCGGGCGGGCCGGCCACCAGGTGACCTCGGAGACGTAGATGCCGAGGTGGTCCCCGTACTCGTGGCGCGGCGCGGCCCCCGAGTGGGTGACGATCGGCATCGCGGTCTCGGCGGCCGCCGCCCACACGGGGTCGTAACGGCGGTCGTGGTAGGGCGCCTTGTCCACCCACATGGAGGGGATCATCAGGGCGCCGAGTCCGGACTCCTTGGCCCGGTGGATCTCGGCCACCACCATGGCGGGCTCTGCGGTGATGGGCAGCAGGGCCACCCCGCAGTGGCGTTCGGGGCTCTGCGACACGAACTCGGCCAGCCAGCGGTTGTGCGCCCGCGCCCCCGCCATGCCCAGCTCGGGGTCCTGGTCGCCGGAGAGGCCGAGGCCGACGCCGAAGGGGGCGGCGGTCTGGCTGTCGACCGCGTCGGCATCGGGGAAGACCACCTCGGCGGCGACTCCGTCACCGTCGAGTTCCTTGAGCCGCCGGCCGGCGTCCCAGCCGCCCTTGAGGCCCTCCTCGTGGTCGTGGAACCACTTCTGGGCGAAGGCCTCGTTACGGACGCCCAGGCGGGTGGCCTCCTCGCGGCGGGCGTCGCGCTGGCCGAGGAACTCGTCGAACTGGCGGTGGAAGCGGGAGTCGAGGTAAGGGCGGTACCGCTCGGTCGGCAGGCCCGCGTGACAGTCGGAGGAGATGATCAGGTACGGGTCTTCGTACGCGTTCACTGCACGGCCCCTCAGTCGAGGATGAAGCTTTCCAGGTAGGCGGGGTTGGCGCGGTCGAGCATCGACCGCGAGCGGGCGCGGATCTGCCGGTCGCTGTGCTCGCTCGCCGGGAGCATCCAGAACCGGTCGGCGCGGATGCCGTCGACGACGTGCCCGGCGACCTCCTCGACCGGGGTGAAGGCCACCTCGTGGCCGGCCTGCTTCATCGCGGCCTCGTACTGGTCGAGGCTGCGGTACGGGGTCCGGCGCGGCCGTTCCTTCGCGTAGCGCTCGGGCCGGTTGCGGTGGGACTCCCACAGGCCGGTGCGCAGCATGTGCGGTCCGGGGAAGAGGACGGAAGCGCCGACGGAGGCGCCCTCCGCCCTGAGGTGGGCGTACAGGGACTCGGTCATGGTGACCACGGCCGCCTTGGTGACGGCGTAGACGGAGGCGGTGGGCAGGGGGGCGATGCCGCCGTCGCCGGAGGAGGTGTTGACGACGTGCCCGGGGCCGCCGGCCTCGATCATGCGGGGGACGAAGGCCTGGATGCCGTGGAAGACGCCCCAGACGTTGACGGAGAAGGCCCACTTCCAGTCGTTGGGCTCGTGTTCCCACATCCGGCCCTCGGCGCCCGAGCCGACGCCCGCGTTGTTGCACAGCACGTGGACGGCGCCGAAGGCGTCGTACGCGGCGTCGGCCAGGGAGAGCACGGAGTCGCGCTCGCTGACGTCGACGACGCGGGCCAGGACCTCGGCCCCCTCGGCGGCCAGTTCCCCGGCGGCCCCGCGCAGGGCGCCCTCCTCCACGTCGGCGAGGACCACCTTCAGTCCCTCGGCGGCGAAGCGGCGGGCCATGGCGAGGCCGATGCCGCTCGCCGCGCCGGTGACGACGGCCACCTGTCCCGGTTCGAGGCGCATCTCAGACGCTCCCCTCGGGCGGCCCGTCGAGGATCTGCATCGGGTCGTCGTAGCGCTGGTGGACGTACGGGAGCAGGGCCTGGGCGCTGACGCGCTCGACGGCCCGGCCCTTCTGGTCGGTGGTCTTCTCGCCGATGGTGATCTCCACGACGCGGCGTACGGGGAGATCGGCCACCGGGTCGTACATCGACTCGCGGAGCACCACGTCACCGGTGATGTGCTCCAGCTTGCGGACCTTCTCGTTGCGCGTGCAGTGGACGAGCACCGGGTCGGACTCGAAGCCCGAACCGTCCACCGCGGGGAGGAACTTGAAGTAGAAGTCGGTCTTCAGGACGGGCTCGGGCAGCGGCAGCGGGCGGTCCACCGCCCCGCGCACCTCGACGAAGGCGATCCCGTGCCGGGCGAGGGCGGCCCGCACGACCAGGCCCTCGCGTTCGACGGTCACCTCGCCCAGCTTCTTGGGCTCGCCGAACACCTCGCGGCCACCGGTCAGGGCGCGCTCGTGCGTCATCGGCATGACCAGCGGGTACCAGCCCTCGACGCCGCCGTGCCGGGCGGCGACGGCCACCGAGCCGGCGCCGAGCGGGTAGCCGGGGAGGTCGACCTTGCTGATGTTGGCCCGCACCAGGGGCCGCTCGGCGGGCTTGAGCGGGGGCGGCAGGACGGCCGCCACCACGTCCGGATCGCTCTCCCAGACGGCCACGACCCCGGTGGACCAGATGTCGGGGAGCTTCGAACTCTTCTCGCGCGACGCCGCGATCTCGGCCTCGGTGCGCGCTCCGTACCGTACGCGTGCCATGAATCGCACCCTCCTTCGGTCGGTCTGTAACACAGTTACACCGCCGCCGATGAAGGGTAAAGACCCCCGCACACACCGAAACTGACGGATCGACAGATTGGCGGCCGGCCCATGGCGAGGAACCCGCTGACCCGTGAGGAGGTACTGGCGGCGGCAGCGTCGCTGGTCAGACGGCACGGTCCGGCGGCCCTGACCATGCGCGGGCTCGCCGCCGACCTGGGCACGGCGGTGACCTCCATCTACTGGCACGTCGGCAACCGCGAGTCCCTGCTCGACGCCCTCGTGGAACGCACCGTCCAGGAGATGGGCGCCGTCCGCCCGGTCGGCCGCACCCCGGCCGACCGGATCCTGTCGGTGGCCCGGATCCTGCGCCGCGAACTGCGCGGGCGCCCGCACCTGATCGCGATGGTCCACGAACGCGGCCTCACCGAGCGGATGTTCCTGCCCGCCCAGCAGGCCCTGGTCCACGAGGTGCACGCCGCCGGGCTGCGCGGCGCCCGGGCCGCCGACGCCGTGCGCGCCATCCAGTTCCAGATCGTCGGCTTCCTGCTCGTCGAGCGCAACCGCGAACGCTCCCCCGCCCAGTCCCCCGCCGAGGGCGACCTCTGGGACCCCGCCGCGGCCCCCGACGACCCGGCCCTCGCCCGCGCCCTGTCCCGCCCGGCCGACCCGGAACGGCTGTTCCTGCTGTCGGTGCGGGCCCTCGTACGGGCCCTGCTCGCGCCGCCGGGGATTAAGGGTTTGCCCGGCCGCCCGGGCCCGTGATGGGATCCATGACGCGGGGGCGGCTCCGCGGCGTGCATCCTTCTCTCCTTCTACCGACGAACCCGCGCGCCCACTCTCCGCCCCCGCTTTGTCGTTCGCGGAGGGGAAATCACGCGTGTCCACCATCGAGTCCGTGCTGCTGCGCCGGCTTCAGACCGTCTACGTCGACCACGTGCCCGGACCGGACCGGGCCCCGGAGCGGACCCCGGCAGCGGCCCCCGCCCCGTCCCCGGGCGTCCGGCGGGTGGAGACCGACCTCCTCGACCGGGGCCAGGCCCCGACCCCGCAGCTGTACGCGGCCCTGAACGCGCTCGGCCCCGCCGAACTGGCCGCCGCCGGGGCCCGGCTGAACGCCCTCGCCGACGAGTTGCTCGGAGCCGACCGCACGCACGTGCCGCTCTTCCGCCGTTTCCCGCTCTCGGTCACCCGCGACACCGACCGGCTCTACGTGGCCAGGGTCTTCAGCTTCCTCGCGCAGCAGCCCGCCCAGCCCTGCGTGCTGTGCGGCGAGAGCGGCACCGTCCACCCCGTGTCCCCCTGCGCCCACCTGGTGTGCCGGCTGTGCTGGGACGGCGCCGACTACGCGGGCTGCCCCGTCTGCCACCGCCGCGTCGACCCCGCCGACCCCTTCCTGCGCACCGCCCCGCGCACCCCGCTCAAGGCGGCGCCGATCGGCCCGCTGCGGCTGCTGCGCCTGGGCACCGACGCCGGGGCGGACGCCTTCGCCGAGGTCCGGGCCCTGGTCTCCCGCCGGACCCCGCTCTCCCCGCAGGACCGCGAGGACCTGACCGTCCTGCTGGCGGCCGCCCCGGCGGACCCCGGCCGGCTGCCCGCGGAGATCCCCGTACGGGAGACCAGGGCGCTGGTGCTCGCCGCCCTGCTGCCCCGAGCCGGCGACCGGGCCCCGCTGCTGCGTCACCTGACCACCGCCACCGACGTGCTGCGCCTGCTGGCCGTGCTGTCGGGCGGCGAGGCCGGGCTGCTGCCGCTGCCCCGGTTCGCCACGCTCGCCCGGCCGCTGCGCCGGGAACTCCTCGCGGTGCTCGACGCGTTGAACCCCCAGTACCTGGTCGAGGACCTGCTGCGGCATCCGGTGGCCTGGAAGCGCGCCGCCGAGAGCCTGCACCCCTTCGAACGGCACGCCCGGCACCCGCGCGCCGCGCTCGCCTTCGCCGTGCTGCGGGGCACCACCGTGTCCCCGGCGACCGCCTTCGGCACCGCCCTGCTGGAGTCGGCCGCCGCGCACCCCGAGGCCGTACGGGTCGCCGGGGACCGGATCCTGCCCGCCACCTGGGCCGGCCGGCTGGAGCGGGCCCTCGCCTCCGGGGACGCCCCGGGCGCCGTCACGCTCGCCGCGCAGCGCCCGGGTGAACTCGTACGCCGCCTCGACCACCTGCTGCGCCTGCACCCGGGCGCGGAGCCGCTGCCCGAGCTGCGGCGCGCGCTGGCGCACGCGCTGCCCGCCGTCGCGCCGGGCCCGCTGCTGTCCGCGCTCGGCGCGCTGCGGACCAGGGCCGAGGAGCGCGGCGGCGGCCGCCGGGTGTTCTTCCCGAACGGCCGGGTCGCCCGCGCCCAGGTGGCGTGGGAGGAGCGGACACCGCTGCCCGCGCCCCTCGTCGAGGAGGTCACGGCCCGGCTGGAAGCCGAGGTGCTGCGCCGGTTCGGCGCCGCGCCGGGGGACCCGTACGAGCTGGCCGTCCTCGACTCCGGGCTCGCGGAGCTGACCGTTCCCTTCGGCGAGCGCACCACCGCCAAGGCCCTGGTCGCCGTCCCGCGCGGCAGCGTGCAGCGGCTGCCGCAGGACGAGGTGCTGCGGCTGTTCCTGCACTGGACCGAGCCCGAGGGCCAGATCACCGACCTGGACCTTTCGGTCGCCTTCTTCGACGCCGAGTGGCGGTTCACGGGCCTGTGCGACTACACCTCGCTGCGCCACGGGCCGCGCGGCACCGCCACCCACTCGGGCGACCTCACCTCGGCGCCCGCGCCGCTCGGCGCCACCGAGTACGTGGACCTGGACCCGGCCGCCCTCGCCCGCAACGGGGACCGCTACGCCGTCCCCCTGGTCCTGAGCTACAACAACGTGCCCTTCGACACACTCCCGGACGCCTTCGCGGGCTTCATGGGCCTGCCGGCCGACGGCCCCCGGGACGCCACCTACGATCCGCGCACCGTGCGCCAGCGCTTCGACCTGGCCGGACGGTCGCGGGTCTGCATGCCGATGGTGGTGGACCTGGCCGCCCGGCGGGCGCTGTGGGCGGACGTGCACCTGCCCCCGTCCGGCGGTTTCCAGAGCGTGCGTTCGCACGGGGACCGGCTGGCGTCCGTGGCGCGCGACGTGTGGGAGCACTTCGGCTCGGGCACCCGTACGACCCTGTGGGACCTGGCGGTGTGGCGGGCGGCGGCCCGCTCCCGCGAGGTGGCCGTCATACGCCGGGCACCGCATCCCGTCCTTCCGGACGAACTGTGGCTCTACCGGGCCGGGGCCGGGGAAACGGTGGCCGGATTCGCCGCCCGGGTTGCTGCGCTGGAGGAGCCCCAGGAACGGCGGGAGCCCGCCGACGCCGACGCGGCCGCCGGTGAACTGGCCGCCGGAAAGCGGGTCTTCCTCGCGAGCGTGCACGCGCTCCCGGCCCCGCGCGGGGCTTCGGGGACCGCGTACCACCTCTTCCCGGGGCCCGGCGAAGTGGCGGGATCCCTCACCTCGGTGAGCGCGGCGGACCTCGTGGCGGAGCTGTGCTGAAGGGCCATCGGGCCACGGCTGTCGGTCGGGGCCGATATCCTCTGTGACCATGCTCGACGACCGTACGACCGCAGACACGACGTGGCCGACCGCGTACCCCCAGGGGTACGCGGTCGTCGACGTGGAGACCACCGGGCTCGCTCGTGACGACCGGATCGTGTCCGCGGCCGTCTACCGGCTCGACGCGCGGGGCGAGGTGGAGGACCACTGGTACACCCTGGTCAACCCGCGCCGGGACCCGGGTCCGGTCTGGATCCACGGGCTCACCAGCGAGATGCTCGCCGACGCGCCCCTCTTCGAGGACATCGCCGAGGAGTTCGCGGAGCGGCTCGCGGACCGGGTGCTCGTCGCGCACAACGCCATCTTCGACTGGCAGATGATCGCCCGGGAGTACGCGCGGGCCTCCCGGACCGCGCCGGTGCGCCAGCGGCTGTGCACCATCGCCCTGTCGAAGGAACTGGACCTGCCGCTGCCCAACCACAAGCTGGAGTCGCTCGCCGCGCACTACGGCGTGGTCCAGCAGCGCGCCCACCACGCGCTCGACGACGCCCGGGTGCTGGCGGAGGCCTTCCGTCCGTCGCTGCACACGGCCGCGCGGGGCGGCGTACGGCTGCCCCTGCTGGAGTGCCGTGCGCTGACGGAGTGGTCGGACTCCCCCGCCGCGCCCCGGATCGGCTACCAGGCCTCCTACGGCGGCTCCGGCACCTGGCGGGCCTCGCGCAAGCGGCCGCCGTGCCCGTACCCCAATCCGGGGCGCTTCGAGGACGGCACGCCGCTCAAGCAGGGCATGCGGGTCGCGTTCTCCGGTGACACCTCGGTGGACCGGGAGCTGCTGGAGGACCGGGCGGTGGAGGCGGGCCTGCACGTCGCGACGAGCGTGTCGCGGCTCACCAGCCTCCTGGTGACCAACGACCCCGACTCGGCGACCTCCAAGACGGTCAAGGCGAAGGCCTTCGGCACCCCGGTGGTGGACGAGGCGGCCTTCACCCAGCTGCTGCGCGACGTGGCGCCCTCACCGGAGCAGTAGGGGGCGTTGCTCCGGCCGGGTGCAGGGGCCGCGACTCACCCCGGTGGATCTTGTTCCGGCCGTCCGTCGTGCGCAGCATGCGGCGCATGGCACGTTGCGAGGTCTGCGGAAACGATTACGGCATGTCCTTCGAGGTGCACGCGCAGGGCGCGGTGCACGTCTTCGACTGCTTCTCCTGCGCCATCCACCGCATGGCGCCCATCTGCGAGCACTGCCGGGTCCAGATCATCGGGCAGGGCGTCGAGGTCCAGGGACAGTGGTTCTGCGGCGCGCACTGCGCCCGCGCGGAGGGGAAGGTGGGCATCACCGACCGCGTCTGACCCCCCTTTCCCCCCGTCGTCCCGACCCCGGATGGCCACCCGGCCACCGGGGTCCCCGTCGCTGCGGGTACCGTCGTGGGCGTGTACCGCTTCGTCCTGACCCGGCAGTGGGTGTGCCTCACCCTCATCGCCCTCGTCCTCATCCCCGCGATGATCAAGCTGGGGTTCTGGCAGTTCCACCGCCACGAGCACCGCGTCGCGCAGAACGAGCTGATCGCGAAGAACCTGTACGCGAAGCCGGTGCCGATCACCGAGGTCACCTCGCCCGGTCACACCGTCCCGAGGGCCGACTACTGGCGCGCCGTCACCGCCACCGGCACCTACGACCCGGCGCACGAGGTGGTCGTGCGGATGCGCACCTCCAACGACGACAAGGTCGGTCTCCAGGTCGTCACCCCGCTGGTGCTGGCCGACGGCCGGGCGGTGCTGGTCAACCGCGGCTGGGTCGCGGGCGGCGACGACCCGCGCGCCTACCCGCCGGTGCCGGCCGCGCCCGCGGGCGAGGTCACGGTCACCGGGCGGCTGAAGGCCGACGAGACCAGCGGCGACAGCGGGATCAAGGACCGCAAGGGCCTGCCCGACCGCCAGGTGATGCTGATCGACAGCGGGCAGCAGGCGGCCGCCCAGGGCCGGCCCGTCCTCGGCGGCTACCTGGAACTCACCGCCCCGCTCCCGCCGGGCGGCAGCCCGCAGGCGGTGGCCGAGCCCGACCACGACTCGATCGGCCCGCACATGGCGTACGCCGTCCAGTGGTGGCTGTTCGCGGCGGCGGTACCGGTGGGCTGGGTGGTCCTGGTGCGCCGGGAGAAGCGCGACCGCGAGGAGGCCGCGGCGAAGGCCGTGCCACTGGAGCCCGCTTCGGCGTAGCGTGACCCGCATGGATCTTGGACTGAAGGACCGTGTCTACGTCGTCACCGGAGCCACCCGCGGGCTCGGCTTCGCCGCCGCGCGGGAACTGACCGCCGACGGGGCGAAGGTCGTACTGACCGGCCGGGACGAGAAGCGGGCGGCGGAAGCCGCCGCCGAACTCGGCCCGAACGCGCTGGGCCTGGCCGCGGACAACTCCGACCCGGAGTCGGCGGCCCGGCTGGTGGCCACCGCCAGGGAACGCTTCGGCCGCTTCGACGGCATCCTCATCAGCGTCGGCGGACCGCCGGCCGGCGGTGCGGCGGACACCACCGACGAGCAGTGGAGGACCGCCTTCGAGTCGGTCTTCCTGGGCGCGGTCCGCCTCGCCCGCGCGGCGGCGGACGCCCTGGGCGAGGGCGGGGTCGTCGGTTTCGTGCTGTCGGGCTCCGTCCACGAGCCGATCCCCGGCCTGACCATCTCGAACGGCCTGCGCCCCGGGCTCGCGGGCTTCGCGAAGTCCCTGTCGGTGGAACTGGGCCCGCGCGGGATCCGTGTGGTCGGGCTGCTGCCGGCCCGGATCGACACCGACCGGGTCCGGGAGCTGGACGCGCTGTCCGGGGACGTGGACGCCGCCCGCGCGGGGAACGAGTCCCGGATCCCGCTGCGGCGGTACGGGACGCCGGAGGAGTTCGGGCGGACGGCGGCCTTCCTGCTGTCCCCGGCGGCGTCCTACCTCACCGGGGTGATGCTCCCGGTGGACGGCGGCTCGCGCCACGGTTTCTGACGCCGCGCTCCCGGCGGGCGCGCCGCTCGCGCCGGGGTTTCCGAGCCGCGCTCCCGGCGGGCGCCCCGTCAGGTCACGCGCCGCGCGTGGTGGGAGGAGACCTCCAGGCGGGCCTCCGCGGGAAGTTCCGGGAGGCCCGCCGAGGTCCGGGCGTGCGTGAGGACGGGGCCCGCGAGCCCGGCGAGCGCGTCGGCGGGCACGGCGTGGGGTTCCAGCTCCAGCGCGATGCGCAGGGCCGGGGAGCCCCGCCGGCCCCGGAGGGCGACCTTGCACCCGGCGACCCCGTCGAGCGCTCCCGCCTCGGCGGCCACCGCCGCTTCCAGGGTGCGGCCCCGCAGCAGGGCGTACGCCCCGTCGCCGGTGTCCACGGGCAGCGCCGGGAGGCGGGAGCGCCGCAGCTGCGCCAGCAGCCACCACAGCGCGAGCAGGACGCACACCGCCAGGGCGGCGAGGAGCGCCCACCACCACCAGCCCTCGGGGTGCCCGTACCGGCGGCGGGTCCCGGCCGTGAGCAGGGGGGCGTGCCGGCCGCCGAGCGGCCGGGAGCCGGTCAGCAGGCAGACCCCGGCCGCCAGCAGGACCAGCCCGGTCAGCCCCAGCAGGATCCGGTTCACCGCTCCGAGCATCCGCTCACCTCCTGACCCTGACCCGGGGCCGCGGCGGATGCGCGAGGCCCAGTTCCTCGATGCCGACGGCGAGCACCTCGTCGAGGTCGGCGCGTACGTCGTCCAGTTCGCGGAAGTGCGAGGTCGCCCGGATCCCGACGCGGCCACGGCCCATGCGCACCCGGACCGACCGCACCCCGGAGACCTCCATGGCGCGGTCCCGCAGCACCAGGGCGGCGGCCTTGCGCCGGATCCCCGCCCGCACGCCCGGCTCGGCCCGCATCGGCAGCAGCCCGCGCACTCCGGGGGCGAGGGCCAGCAGCAGGAGGACGGCCCCGGCCAGTGCGAGGAGCACGCCGGCCACCAGTACCCCGGTGTCGGCCGGGGCGTGCCGTTCCAGCTGTCCGGCGAGTTCGCGGCGCCAGCGCATCGCGGGCCGCCCGGCCCGTACGGCGGCCAGGTCGTAGAGGAACAGCCCGGCCACCGCCAGCACCGCCAGTGCGGTGAGCCCGGCGGGGATCCGCCGGGCGGAGCGGAAACGGTGCGGGGTCGTCACCGCAGCCGCCGGCCCCGTCCGGCGGAAGCCGGCCGCAGCTGCGCGGGGTGCAGGTGTTCGATGTCGATGTCGACCTCGGGGACGGTCATGCCGGCGCACTCCTCGATCCGGAGGGCGACCCGGCGGCGGACGTCCGCGCACTGGGTGGCGAGGTCGGAGGGGTAGGCCAGCTCCAGGCTGACCCGTACCCGGGCGATGTCGTGGTGGACGGTGACCGCCGCGTGCGGGGCCTGTCCGGGCAGGACGTCGAGGGCCTCCCGGGCGGCCTGGGCGGCGATCTTGGCGACGACCCGGTCGGCGATGCGGGTGGCCCCCCGCTCGGCGGCCGGCACCCGCGGCGGCACGGCCCGGGGCGCGGGGGTGCCCGGCGGGGTGCCCGGACCGATGTCGGGCGGGGTGCCCGGACCGGTGCTCATCGGGGTCCGCGCCGGTCGTCGCGGCCGCGCGGGCGGAACAGGTCGCCGGCTTCCAGGTCCCCGTCGAGGAACCGGCCGACCACGAAGCCGACGGCGCCGAGCGCCGCCACCAGCAGGAAGGCCCCGAAGCCACCGAAGTAGCCGGCGAAGCCGAGTGCCATGCCGGCCAGCAGGCCGGCGACCGCCATGCTCATGTGCGTCGCCCCTCCCGTCTAGTGGAGCCGGGACTCCGGTTCCTCGTCTTCCTCGTCCGGCAGTTTGACGTCGCCGACCGCGATGTTGACCTCGACGACCTCCAGGCCGGTCATCCGCTCGACCGCCGAGATGACGTTCTCACGGACCGCCCGGGCGACGTCACGGATCGACACGCCGTAGTCGACGACGATCTCCAGGTCGAGGGCCGTCTGGACCTCGCCGACCTCGGCCTTCACCCCGCGGCTGACGGCGGACTTGGCCCCGCCGGGCACCCGGTCGCGGACCGCCCCGAACGTACGGGAGAGGCCGCTGCCGCTGCCGAGGGCGTGGACGCCGACCACCTCGCGGGCGGCGAGGCCGGCGATCTTCTCGACCACCCCGTCGGCGATGGTGGTGCGGCCGCGGTCGGCGGGGGCCCTGCCGGAACCCCCTGATGCGGATTCGGTCATCGCTGGTCCTTTCGCGCCGTACGGACTGCGGACTCCCGTCCACCGTAAGTGCCCCGTGCGCGCGAACGCGCCGGGACTACGCCGGTCGGCGGAAACCGTGTGTCCGGTTCCGGCCGACCGGGTGGGCCCGGCGCGCGATGAGGTGCGGTGGCGCGGAGCGGCGGGAGGGCCGCCCCGCCGGTACGGGGTTCGTCCGGGTCAGTCGGAGAGGCCCGCCAGGTCGCGCAGGCGGCGGGCCTGCGCGGCCCGCTCGGCGGTGCGCTGGTCGTCGTAGGGGCGGGAGGTGGCCGCGCGGAGCAGGGCCTTGGTCTCGATCACCGCGTCGCGGGGCGGTGCGAGCAGTGCGGTGCCGAGGTCCTGAACGGCGGCGTCGAGCTCGTCGGCCGGTACCACCAGGTTGGCGAGGCCGACCCGTTCGGCCTCTTCCGCGTGCACGAAGCGGCCGGTCGCGCAGATTTCGAGCGCGCGGGCGTAGCCGACCAGTGCGGTCAGCGGCTGGGTGCCCCCGAGATCGGGGACCAGGCCCAGGCTGGTCTCGCGCATGGCGAACTGCACGTCGTCCGCGACCACGCGCAGGTCGCACGCGAGCGCGAGCTGGAAGCCGGCACCGATCGCGTGCCCCTGCACGGCGGCGATGGAGACGATGTCATTGCGCCGCCACCAGGTGAAAGCCTCCTGGTACTCGGCGATGGTGGAATCGAGGATCTCGTCGGAACCACGTGCCAGATCGAGGAAGGACGGCTCGCCCTCGAAGCCTTCGGGGGTGAACGCCTGCCGGTCGAGCCCTGCGGAGAAGGACTTGCCCTCGCCGCGCAGCACGACGACCCGGACGGTGCCCGGCAACGACCGTCCGGCCTCCGCCAACGCCCGCCAGAGCGCGGGGGACTGGGCGTTTCGCTTGGCCGGATTGGTCAGGGTCACCGTGGCGAGCGCGTCGTCGATGGTGAGCCGTACGCCGTCCTTGTCGAGCAGAGCCATCTGGTGCCTCCGGTGTGCAGTCGTGGCCGCATGCTCGGCCTAAGTGACTGCACAGTAACCACCCAGTCGGCCGCGGGGCCGACCGGGGGTCACCGAAGAACCGTGCGTGGAGCCGTACGAAGCTGTCGCGCGCCTCCGGCGCCGGCCTCGGCCTGACGGCCAGGGTCAGGCCGCAGCCGCCTTCTTGCCGCGTGTCGCGCCACCGCGACCACGCAGCGTGACTCCGGACTCACTGAGCATCCGGTGGACGAATCCGTAGGACCGGCCGGTCTCTTCGGCCAGCGCCCGGATACTCGCACCGGAGTCGTACTTCTTCTTCAGGTCTGCCGCGAGCTTGTCGCGCGCGGCGCCGGTAACCCGGCTGCCCTTCTTCAGAGTCTCGGCCACCCGTGCCTCCTCGTGGGAAGTGCGCTCTGGACTTCTCATGATCACCCCTCCCCGGCTTCCTGGCCACCCATTCAGCAAGGTCGGTACGACGGCATTTCCCGAGGGGTGGACGCCCGAGCAGAACGGAATCTTCTCTTCCGCCGCATGACCTCCGTCACACTCCTCCGCCGCCGAGGGGAATCACCAGGTCAGGGGCCAGACGCGGAAAAGAGCCGGCCCCGGCCGCGCCTCGGGGAGGCTGCGGCCGGGGCCGTCGTACGGGGCGCGACGGTACGAGACCGTCTCACTCAGATGATGGATCACGCCTGAGCCGAATGATCCATAAGGAACTGGATCAGTGGGCCGGGGACCCGTCAGGCGAGGGCGACCAGGTCCCGGTAGTCCGGGCCCCACAGGTCCTCGACCCCGTCCGGCAGCAGGATGATCCGCTCCGGCTCCAGGGCCTCGACCGCGCCCTCGTCGTGGGTGACGAGGATGACCGCGCCCTTGTACGTGCGCAGGGCCCCGAGGATCTCCTCGCGGCTCGCCGGGTCGAGGTTGTTGGTGGGCTCGTCGAGCAGCAGCACGTTGGCCGAGGAGACGACCAGCGTGGCCAGGGCCAGCCGGGTCTTCTCGCCGCCGGAGAGCACGCCCGCGGGCTTGTCCACGTCGTCGCCGGAGAACAGGAAGGAACCGAGGGTCTTGCGGACGTCGACCAGGTCCAGGTCGGGCGCCGAGGAGCGCATGTTCTCCAGGACGGTGCGCTCCGGGTCCAGGGTCTCGTGCTCCTGGGCGTAGTAGCCGAGCTTGAGGCCGTGGCCGGGGACGACCGTGCCGGTGTCCGGCTTCTCGGTGCCCGAGAGCAGGCGCAGCAGCGTGGTCTTGCCGGCGCCGTTGAGGCCGAGGATGACCACGCGGGAGCCCTTGTCGATGGCCAGGTCGACGTCGGTGAAGATCTCCAGCGAGCCGTACGACTTCGACAGGCCCTCGGCGGTCAGCGGGGTCTTGCCGCAGGGCGCCGGGTCCGGGAAGCGGAGCTTGGCGACCTTGTCGGAGACGCGGACGGCCTCCAGGCCGGAGAGCAGGCGCTCGGCGCGCTTGGCCATGTTCTGCGCGGCGACCGTCTTGGTGGCCTTGGCGCGCATCTTGTCGGCCTGCGAGTTCAGGGCCGCGGCCTTCTTCTCGGCGTTCTGGCGCTCGCGCTTGCGGCGCTTCTCGTCGGCCTCGCGCTGCTGCTGGTAGAGCTTCCAGCCCATGTTGTAGACGTCGATCTGGGCGCGGTTGGCGTCCAGGTAGAAGACCTTGTTGACCACCGTCTCCACGAGGTCGACGTCGTGGGAGATCACGATGAAGCCGCCGCGGTAGTTCTTGAGGTAGTCGCGCAGCCAGACGATCGAGTCGGCGTCCAGGTGGTTCGTCGGCTCGTCGAGGAGCAGGGTGTCGGCGTCCGAGAAGAGGATCCGGGCGAGCTCGACGCGGCGGCGCTGACCGCCGGAGAGGGTGTGCAGCGGCTGGCCCAGAACGCGGTCGGGCAGGCCGAGGGCGGCCGAGATGGTGGCGGCCTCCGCCTCGGCGGCGTACCCGCCCTTGGTCAGGAACTCCGTCTCCTGGCGTTCGTACTGCTTCATCGCCTTGTCGCGGGTGCCGCCGGAGCCGGTGGCGATGCGCTCCTCGTTCGCGCGCATCTTCTTGATCAGCACGTCGAGGCCGCGGGCGGAGAGGATCCGGTCGCGGGCGAGCACGTCGAGGTCGCCGGTGCGCGGGTCCTGCGGCAGGTAGCCGACCTCGCCGGAGCGTGCGATGGCGCCCGCGGCGGGCTGGCCCTCGCCGGCGAGGCACTTGGTGAGCGTGGTCTTGCCCGCTCCGTTGCGGCCGACCAGGCCGATGCGGTCGCCCTTGGCGACGCGGAAGGAGGCGGACTCGATGAGGATGCGGGCGCCGGCGCGCAGCTCGACGCCGGTGGCGGTGATCACGGAAATACTCCAGGGCGGGGGGGACGGCGGAAGGGGGGCAGGACGCGCGTTGCTTCGACGCCGCTAATCCGCGAGGAGATTTGCCATGGGTTCATTCTACCGGGGGTGCGCAACCACTTTTCGGGGCCTCCCGTCGCCCGTTCGGCCCCGGGGCGCCACCGGGGCGCCCGGGCGCGTACCAGGATGAAGGGGTTGATTCTCGCCGCAGGGGCGGCCACGGGACGCGAGGGCGGTGCGGTATGCAGTTCGACGACGACGCCAATCTGGACACTTCCGAGGTCAAGGACGAGCGCGGGAGCCGCATCCCGGGCGGGAAGGCCACGGTCGGCGGCGGGATCGTCGGGTTGATCGCCCTGGTGCTGGGCCTGCTCTTCGGGGTGGGTCCGGACCAGCTGGGGCTGTCGGACGGCAGCCCGCAGCCCGTGGCGACCTCGTCCTCGGCGGCCCGGGTGCAGCAGGCCTGCAGGACGGGGCAGGACGCGAACGCCCGGGAGGACTGCCGACTCGTCGCGGTGGTGAACAGCACCCAGGACTTCTGGAAGCCGGAGTTCCAAAGGCGCGGCGGGCAGTACGCCCCGGCGTCCACGGTCTTCTTCACCGGCCGGGTGAACACCGCGTGCGGCGCGGCCACCTCGGCGGTCGGCCCCTTCTATTGCCCCGCGGACCGGCAGGTCTACCTGGACCTGGGCTTCTTCGAGGAGCTGCGGACGAAGTTCGGCGCGAGCGGCGGCCCCTTCGCCCAGGCGTACGTCGTCGCCCACGAGTACGGCCACCACATCCAGAACCTGACCGGAACGCTCCAGCGGGCCCAGGACGGGCGGCAGGGCGCGAACAGCAACGCGGTCAAGGTCGAGCTCCAGGCCGACTGCTACGCCGGGGTGTGGGCGCGGAACGCGACGAGGACCCCGGACAAGTCGACGGGGCGGCCGCTGATCACGAGCCTCACCGACCAGGACATCAGGGACGGCCTGGACGCGGCGGCCGCGGTGGGCGACGACCGGATCCAGGAGAAGTTCCAGGGCCGCGTCACCCCGGAGTCCTGGACCCACGGTTCGGCCCAGCAGCGCCAGCAGTGGTTCTACCAGGGCTACCGCACGGGCGACATGGCCCAGTGCAACACCTTCCGCTGACTGTCGGTGGCGCCTGCCATGCTGTGCTGCGAGTCACACGCGCACGTTCCTGAGAGGGAGTGATCGTCATGGCAGGCGTTCCGACCGTCTTTCCGACCCTGCTCTACCGCGACGCCAAGTCGGCGATCCGGCAGCTGACCGAAGCGTTCGGATTCACCCAGGTGGCGGTGTACGAGGGCGACGACGGCGCCGTGATGCACGCGGAGCTGGCGTACGGGAACGGCGCCGTGATGCTGGGCAGCAAGGGGCGCGGCGGCGCGTTCGACAAGGCCATGGAGGGCGCCGGCCCGTCGGGCGTCTACCTGGTGGTCGACGACGTGGACGCCCATCACCGCCGGGCCGTGGAGCACGGGGTGGAGATCCTGATGGGACCCACCGACCAGGACTACGGTTCGCGGGACTACATGGCGCGGGACGCCGAGGGCAACGTCTGGAGCTTCGGGACGTACGCGCCGCAGGTCTGAGCCCGCGGCGCGTACGCACGCCGTTACGCGCCGCCGGTGTGGACCTGGAAGGCGGCCCGGCGGACGGCCTTGGCCAGGGCCGGGTCGGGGTGGGCGGCCGCGAGGGCGACCAGCACCTGCACCGTACGGGGGTGGCCGACCGCGCGGACCTCGTCCAGGAGCCGGGGCACGGTGGTGCGGACGGCCGAGTCGAGGTGGCGGGCGAGCAGGTCGGCCTCGCCGTGGTCGGCGATGGCCGCGGCCGTGTCCACCCAGAGCCAGGTCGACTCCTCGGGGGTCAGGACGTCCTGGGCCTCGTCGGGGTCCACCCCGTCGTGCTCGGCGAGCCAGAGCAGGGCGTAGGGGCGCAGGGCGGGTTCCCGTACGGCCGCGCGGACCTCGGGCTCGGCGGGGGCGCCGACCACGCGCAGGGCCTCGAAGGCCAGGCCGCGCAGCAGGGCGTCCTCGCCGCGGGCGGCGTGCAGCAGCTCGCTGACGGCGTGGCCCACGGGCCGGGCGGCGAGCCAGGCCTGGTACTCGGCACGGGCCGGGCCTGGCCTGAGCCGGGCGCAGCCGTGCAGCATGGCGGCGGCGGACTGCTCGATGTTCCCGGCGGGGCTCTGCGCGGCGACGCAGATCTGCTCCAGCTTGACCCAGACGGCCCAGCTCCCCAGCGGGGTGAGGGTGGCGCGGGCGGGGCCGAGGGTGACGGCGTCCACGGCGGCGAGGCCGCCGAGCGCCCAGCGCAGCAGCCGGGCGAGCGGGAGCGGCCGGGTCGGCGGGGCGGCGCCGGAGTCGGGAGCGGGCCCGGGGCCGCAGGGGACCTCGCAACGCTCGTCGCGCAGTTCGGTGACCCGCTGCCCGAGGAGGTCCAGCAGGTCCGGGACGGTCACGGGGCCGGCCGAGAGCTGGAGCAGCGACAGGAGCTGGGGCATCGCCTCGACCACCTCGGCGACGGCCGAGGCGGCGATGTCGGCGGGGGCCGGGTGGACGAGCGACCAGGCGTCGAAGAGGGCGACCCAGCCGCGCAGCACCGCGCTGTCGTCGCGGTCCCAGGCGCGCAGCCGCCAGCCGGGCCGGGCGTGGCCTCCGTGTACCTCGACGAGGCCCGAGAGGCGTGCGCGGTCCCAGCCGACCCGGATCTGGCCGTGCGTCAGGCGCAGCTCCCCGGCGGCCCGTTCGACGTCGGCGGCGGGCAGTGCGCCGGTGGGGGCGGGCCGGCCGCCGTCGCCCGCTCCGAGGTTCAGCTCGGCCCAGCGGGCCAGCCGTACCGCGTCGGCGAGGGAGGCGCGGGCCCGGTTCGCCAGGTCCGCCGTTGCGGGGGTGCCCGCCGGCGGGCGGGGGGCCGTCCGGGTTCGCCGGTCGGTCACCGCCTTGCGCGCCGTGGCGACGGAGCGCGGGGAGACGAGTCGGAGTCTGGAGTCGCGAGCCAACTGCTCATCAGGCTTTCGGGACGTCACGGAAGCAGTCTTGCCCGTCACTGGCCGAAAGCCCAAACGGAACCGGTCGTTTCCACAGGTCAGCGGTTGGACGAACCGGGGCAATCCCCCCTCCCCGCCTCCTCCGCCACAGCCCCTTCACATATGGGGTCACGCACGGGGTCACATGAGGGGGACGAGGAAGCGGCGCAGCGCCTCCTCGTACCGGGCCGGATCGGCGTTCCACATCGCCCCGTGGGCCGCGTTCCTGACGGTGTGCAGGGTGACGAGGTCGGGCCGCGCGGCGGCGAGCCGGCGGGAGGGCTGCCAGGGGGCGAGGGTGTCGTCGGGCCCGTGGAAGATCAGGACGGGGACGCGCAGGGCACCGGGGTCGGAGCCCGGGGGCCGCCGGTCGGCGCGCAGTCCCGCGCGGCCCTCGGCGGCCCGGACCGCGAGCGGGATCAGCGGGGCCGGGGTGCGGCGGGCGGCGGCGAGCGCGCGCAGGGTGGCGTGCCAGTCCAGGACTGGCGAGTCGAGCACCACTCCGGAGATCCGGCCGGCCAGGGCGGAGCGCTCGACGGCGTGCAGGGCCATGGCGCCCCCGGTGGACCAGCCGTGCAGGATCACGCGCCGGGCCCCGTAGCGCACGGCGTAGCGGATGGCGGCGTCCAGGTCCCGCCACTCCGACTCACCGAGGTGGCCGATGCCGTCCGGGGAGGCGGGGGCGCCGAGGTCCCCGCGGTAGGCGAGGTCGAGCACGGGGAGGCGCTGGCGCCTCAGGAAGGGCATGACCACCATCGGGTGCTCCCGCCCGGCCCCCAGCCCGTGCACGGTGATCACCCACGTGTCCCGGGCCTCGGGCACGAACCAGGCGGGGAGGGGACCCAGCTCCCCGGGAACGTCCACGTCGGCGTGGTCGAACCCGAGGGCGGTGCGCGGGTTGCCCAGGTGGACCTGGGGGGTGAGGGTGACGCGGGTGCCGGGGTCCAGGCTGCCGTGGGTGACGGCGATCAGGCGGCGCACGACGGTGTCCGGGGCGGCCCGGCCCTCGTCGAGGACGGGCCCGACCACGGCGTGCACCCCGGGCGCGGCCAGTCCGTAGGTCCCCGGGCGCAGGGAGGCCAGGGAGCGGGTGAGCTCCACGCGGCCGTCGGCGGCGGAGTGGACGCTGAGCCGGGGTCCGCCGGGCAGGGGGCGGCCCGGCTCGCTGCGCAGGGCGGCGTCGGCGGCGTACCGGCCGGCCGCGACGGCCGCCGCTCCGGCACCGATCAGGGTGGTGGTGACGGCCGCTGCCGTCGCTGTGGCGGTACGCACGGCTCCAGTGTCGGCGCGCGGGGGCGGGCGGGCCACCGGAGGGATCCCGGCCGCGCGGGCCGCGCCGCGATGGAACCGGAGTGATCTACCTCTCTTTCCCGGTCCGACCAGGGGGGCCGTACCGGCCGGAAGCCCCGTCCGGAGGAGCCCGTTCACCCGGCCCTGACATGCATTAATCGATATATCTACGACAGAATCGGGACCAAGGGCCCGATCGCGGGTCGGGGCGGGACACCATCCGTCCCGAGTCAGTTCATCTTCCGTTCACCCAGGTTGCCTACGGTCGCCGAGCCACTGACGCCAAACAGAAGCCTGGGTAAATGGAGCACATAACGCTTCTCCTCGGGATCGTGATCATCACCGCTCTCGTGTTCGACTTCACGAACGGTTTCCACGACACGGCCAACGCGATGGCCACCACCATCTCGACCGGCGCCCTCAAGCCCAAGACGGCGGTGGCCATGTCCGCCGTGCTCAACCTCGTCGGCGCGTTCATGTCCGTGGAGGTCGCCAAGACGATCTCCAAGGGCCTGGTCAACGAAGAGGGCATCCAGCCAGAAGTGATCTTCGCCGCCCTGGTCGGCGCGATCCTCTGGAACCTCGTGACCTGGCTGGTCGGCCTGCCGTCCAGCTCCTCGCACGCCCTGATGGGCGGCCTGATCGGTGCCGCGGTCGCCTCCGCCGGCCTGGGCGCGGTCAACGGCGACGTCGTCGTCACCAAGGTGCTGATCCCCGCGGTCGCCGCGCCGATCGTGGCCGGTGTGGCCTCGATGCTGGCCGCCAGGCTCACGTACAAGCTCGGTGGCAAGGTCGGCGAGAAGACCGCCACCAAGGGCTACCGCGCCGGTCAGATCGCCTCGGCCGGCCTGGTCTCCCTCGCGCACGGCACCAACGACGCGCAGAAGACCATGGGCATCATCACCCTGGCCCTCGTCGCCGGCGGCGCGCTCGCGCCCGGCTCGAACCCGCCGGTCTGGGTCATCGTCTCCGCCGGTCTGGCCATCGCCCTGGGCACCTCCATCGGCGGCTGGCGCATCATCCGCACCATGGGCAGTGGCCTGACCGACCTGCAGCCGCAGCAGGGCTTCGCCGCCCAGACCTCGGCCGCCAGCGTCATCCTGGCCTCCTCCAGCCTCGGCTTCTCCCTCTCCACCACCCACGCCTGCTCCGGCGCGGTGATGGGTGCGGGCCTGGGCCGCAAGGGCGGCGTGGTCCGCTGGTCCACCGCCACCCGCATGTTCGTCGCGTGGGGCCTGACCCTGCCGGCCGCCGCCCTGGTGGCCTCCGGTGCCGAGCTGGTCATGCGGACCGGTGACGTCGGCGTGGCCGCCGTCGCGGTCTTCCTGGTCGCCTCCTGCGTCGCCATCTGGGTCATCTCCCGCCGCCAGGTCGTCGACCACACCAACGTCAACGAGGTCGACGCCGCCTCCACCGGGGCCGGCGACGAGCAGCCCGGCGTCGTCACCACCGCCATCGCGGCCGTCGCCGTCCCGCCGACCGCGGGTACGACGGCCGCCGTGACGGACGAGGACCTCAAGGCCACCATCCCGGCCGCGACGGCGAGCCCGGCGACCCCCGCGGCTCCGGCCGCCGCGGTCTGATCCCGAGAACGACAGAGGAAACGGCAGTATGAAGATCGACTGGGCAGCACTCGGCTCCGTCTTCGGGGTCAGCCTCTCCGCCACCGTCGCCCTCGTGGCCCTGTTCACCCTGGGCCTGATGGGGCTCTCCAGGCACGAGGCCGCCACCGAGCAGGGCGGGGCCGCCACCCTGGCCCGCAGCGGCGCCTACGCCTGCTTCGCGCTCTGCGCCGCGGCCGTCACCTACGCGATCTACCTGATCGTCAGCTGAGGGTCCCCCGAAGCTCCTCGAAGGCTCCCCCCGGACTTCTCCCGGGGGGAGCCTTCGCATGTCCCCGCCTCCCCTTCACCCTCCGTCCCACCGCAGGTCAACAGCGAGTTGACGGGCGTTCGCGGGGCGTGGTGGACTGCCCGAGCCATCACGGCGGCATGGAGAGGAAGTCCGGTGCGAATCCGGCGCGGTCCCGCCACTGTCACCGGGGGCCCCACGCGGCGCGTGCGGGACCCCGGGAGCCAGGAACTCTCGCCGCCGGACACGTCGAACCAGGGCGCGGACCCTGAGTGAGGACATACCTGCCACCATGCGTGCCGACCGCGTCTTCGCGTACGGCGTCACGGCGGGCCTGATCGGCGACCGGATCCTCGGGGATCCGCGCCGTGGGCACCCCGTGGCCGCCTTCGGACGAACCGCCGCCGCCGTCGAGGGCGCCCTGTGGCGCGACGACCGCGCCCGCGGCGCCCTGCACACCCTCGTCTGCGCCGGGGGCGCGGCCGCCGTCGGCGCGCTGGGCGCCCGCGCCGTGCGCTCCCGGCCCGCGGCCGCCCGTATCGCCCTGACCGCCGCGGCCACCTGGGCCGTGGTCGGCGGCACCTCCCTCGGCCGCGAGGCCCGCGCCATCGGCGGGGCACTCGCCGTCGGGGACGCCGAGGTCGCCCGGGAACGGCTCCCCCACCTGTGCGGGCGGGACCCGCACGCGCTGGACGAGCAGCAGATGGCCCGCGCCGTCGTGGAGTCCGTCGCCGAGAACACCTCCGACGCGGTCGTCGGGGCCCTGGTGTGGGGCGCCGTCGCCGGGATCCCCGGGCTGCTGGCCTTCCGCGCCGTCAACACCCTCGACGCGATGGTGGGGCACAGGTCGCCCCGGTACCTGCGCTACGGCTGGGCCTCCGCCCGGCTCGACGACCTGGCCGGCTGGCCCGGGGCCCGGCTGACCGCCCTCGCCGCCGTGGCGGCCGGACCGGACCGGCGCGGAGCCGTACGGGCCTGGCGCGCCGACGCCGCAGCCCATCCGAGTCCCAACGCCGGCCCGGTGGAGGCCACCTTCGCCGGCGCCCTCGGCGTCCGCCTCGGCGGGACCCTGTCCTACGGCGGCCGGGTCGAACACCGGGCGGTGCTCAACGGAGCCGCCGGGCGGCCGGTGGAGGTCGCCGACATCGACCGTGCGGTACGGCTGTCGCGGCGGGTCACCTGGCTGGCGCTGGGGGCCTGCGTGGCGGGCCGGACCCTGGCCTCCCGCGCACTGCGGAGCGCCCGTACCACCTCGACAGGGAAGGGACGCGCATGAGCGGCGCGCGGCGCGGCGGCGGACTGCTGGTCGCCGGTACGACCTCGGACGCGGGCAAGAGCGTGGTCACGGCGGGCATCTGCCGCTGGCTCGCCCGGCAGGGCGTGAAGGTGGCCCCGTTCAAGGCCCAGAACATGTCCCTCAACTCCTTCGTGACCCGGGAGGGCGCCGAGATCGGCCGCGCCCAGGCCATGCAGGCGCAGGCCGCGCGGGTGGAGCCGACGGCCCTGATGAACCCCGTCCTGCTCAAGCCCGGCAGCGACCGCAGCAGCCAGGTGGTGCTGCTGGGCAAGCCGGTGGGCGAGATGAGCGCGCGCGGCTACCACGGAGGACGCCAGGAACAGCTGCTCGGCATCGTCACGGACTGCCTGGAGCAGCTGCGGGGCACGTATGACGCCGTGATCTGCGAGGGGGCGGGCAGTCCGGCCGAGATCAACCTGCGCCGGACCGACATCGTGAACATGGGCATCGCGCGGGCCGCGCGCTTCCCGGTGGTCGTGGTCGGCGACATCGACCGGGGCGGGGTCTTCGCCTCCTTCTTCGGGACGACGGCGCTGCTCTCCCCAGAGGACCAGTCGCTGATCGCGGGCTACATGGTCAACAAGTTCCGGGGCGACGTCACCCTCCTGGAGCCCGGCATGGAGATGCTGCGCGGGCTGACGGGACGGGCGACGTACGGGGTGCTGCCGTTCCGGCACGGGCTGGGCATCGACGAGGAGGACGGTCTGCGCGTCTCCCTGCGGGGCGCGGTGCGCGAATCGGTCGTGGCCCCGCCGGTCGGCGAGGACGTGCTGCGGGTCGCGGTGTGCGCGGTGCCGCTGATGTCGAACTTCACCGACGTGGACGCGCTCGCGGCCGAGCCGGGCGTGGTGGTGCGGTTCGTGGACCGGGCCGAGGAACTGGCCGACGCGGACCTGGTCGTCGTCCCGGGTACGCGCGGCACCGTGAAGGCACTGGAGTGGCTGCGCGAGCGCGGGCTCGCGGACGCCCTCGCCCGGCGGGCCGCCGGGGGCCGCCCGGTGCTGGGCATCTGCGGCGGCTTCCAGCTGCTCGGCGAGCACATCGAGG
Organism: Streptomyces sp. M-16; assembly: GCF_052114405.1. Classification (NCBI taxonomy): domain Bacteria; kingdom Bacillati; phylum Actinomycetota; class Actinomycetes; order Kitasatosporales; family Streptomycetaceae; genus Streptomyces; species Streptomyces sp. M-16. Next base: position 25,840 of record NZ_JBFRER010000034.1, read on the forward strand.
ACGAGGTCGAGTCGAAGGCCGGAGCGGTGGCGGGCCTCGGGCTGCTTCCGGTCCGGGTCCGCTTCGAACGGGAGAAGACCCTGGCCCGGCCGGTGGGCACGGCGCTCGGCGAGCCGGTGGAGGGCTACGAGATCCACCACGGCGTGGCCGAGGTCCTCGGCGGCACCCCCTTCCTCGACGGCTGCCGGGCCGGCGCCGTCTGGGGCACCCACTGGCACGGCTCCCTGGAGTCCGACGGCTTCCGCCGGGCGTTCCTGCGGGAGGTGGCCGCGGCCGCGGGGCGCCGGTTCGTCCCGGCCCCGGACACCTCCTTCGGCGCGCTGCGCGAGGAGCAGCTCGACCTGCTGGGCGACCTGATCGCCGAGCACGCCGACACCGATGCGCTGCTGCGGCTGATCGAGGGGGGCGCCCCCGCGGGCCTCCCGTTCCTCCCCCCGGGCGCCCCGTGAGGGCGCGTGCCCCGCGGGCGGCATGCGGGGGGAGCACCAGGAACACGCACCGCAACAGCACGCACCGCCCGGGACCATCCCCGCGCGGGCGGGGAGCACTCGGCAACCCCTGCACGATCGGAGCACGTCGGCCCGTGCGTCGGCACGAGCCACTCGAAGGAGCGACCGTCTCATGAGCAGTCCCCATTTCCCCTTCTCGGCCGTGGTCGGGCAGGACGACCTGCGACTGGCCCTCCTCCTCAACGCCGTGAGCCCGGCGGTCGGCGGCGTGCTCGTGCGCGGCGAGAAGGGGACCGCCAAGTCCACCGCCGTCCGCGCGCTGTCCGCGCTGCTGCCGCCGGTGGACGTCGTTCCCGGCTGCCGCTTCTCGTGCGCGCCCGCCGCTCCGGACCCGGGCTGCCGGGACGGGCCGCACGAGGCGGGCACGGGCACGGCCCGTCCCGCCCGCATGGTGGAGCTGCCCGTCGGCGCCTCCGAGGACCGCCTCGTCGGCGCCCTCGACATCGAGCGGGCGCTGGCCGAGGGAGTGAAGGCCTTCGAGCCCGGGCTCCTGGCCGACGCGCACCGCGGGATCCTGTACGTCGACGAAGTGAACCTGCTCCACGACCACTTGGTGGACGTCCTCCTCGACGCCGCGGCGATGGGCGCCTCCTACGTGGAGCGCGAGGGCGTCTCCGTGCGCCACGCGGCCCGCTTCCTCCTCGTCGGCACGATGAACCCCGAGGAGGGGGAACTGCGACCGCAGTTGCTGGACCGGTTCGGGCTGACCGTCGAGGTGGCGGCCTCCCGCGAGCCCGCCCAGCGCGTCGAGGTGGTCCGCCGCCGGCTGGCCTACGAGGACGATCCCGCGGGCTTCTCGACCCGCTGGTCCGCGGACGAGCAGGAGGTGCGCGCCCGGGTCGTGGCCGCCCGGGCCCTGCTCCCGCAGGTGGTACTGGGTGACACCTCGCTGCTCCAGATCGCCGCCACCTGCGCCGGCTTCGAGGTCGACGGCATGCGGGCCGACATCGTGATGGCCCGGACCGCGACCGCGCTCGCCGCCTGGGCCGGGCGGACCGGGGTGCGGAAGGAAGACGTACGGCAGGCCGCGCTGCTGGCGCTCCCCCACCGCAGGCGCCGCAATCCGTTCGACGCGCCGGGTCTGGACGAGGAGATGCTGGACCGGATCCTGGACGGGTTCCCGGACGAGGAGCCCGAGCCGGAGCCCGAACCCGACCCGGAGCCCCAGGGCCCGGACGACGGCGGCGACGGCGACGGCGGCCCGGACGGGGACGGCGGCGGGGTCCCCCCGCAGCACGACGGGCCCCCCGCCCAGGACTCCCCCGAGGCCGCCCCGGACGCCCCCGACACCGCCCGCGAGGATGCCCCGCAGCCCTCCCCGCAGGGCTCCGGCGCCGCCGAGCAGGCCCCCGTGGGGGCCGCCGAGCCGTTCCGCACCAAGGCGCTCAGCGTGCCCGGTCTCGGCGAGGGAGCGGCGGGGCGGCGTTCCCGCGCCCGCACCGCCCACGGCCGCACCACCGGCTCCCAGCGCCCCCGCGGCCACCTGACGAAGCTGCACCTGGCGGCCACCGTCCACGCCGCCGCACCGCACCAGAAGGCACGCGGGCGCGACGGGCGCGGGCTGGTCATCCGCAAGGACGACCTGCGCCAGGCCACCCGCGAGGGCCGCGAGGGCAACCTCGTGCTGTTCGTGGTCGACGCCTCCGGGTCGATGGCCGCCCGGCAGCGGATGAGCGCCGTCAAGGGCGCCGTCATGTCGCTGCTCCTCGACGCCTACCAGCGCCGCGACAAGGTCGGCCTGATCACCTTCCGCGGGTCCGGGGCCGAGCTGGCGCTGCCGCCCACCTCGTCGGTGGACGCCGCGGCCGTCCGTCTGGAACGGCTGCCGACCGGCGGACGCACCCCGCTCGCCGCCGGGCTGCTCAAGGCCCACGAGGTGCTGCGCGTCGAGCGGCTGCGGGACCCGTCGCGGCGCCCGCTGCTCGTGGTCGTGACCGACGGGCGGGCCACCTCGGCCGGTGTCCCGGGCGGCCGGGCGGGCGACACGCCGCGTGAGCTGTCGGGCCGCAGCGCCCGGCTGCTGGCCGCCGAGGGGATCGCCTCGGTCGTCGTGGACTGCGAGTCCGGGCCGGTCCGGCTGGGACTGGCCGGGGTGCTCGCCGCCGATCTGGGGGCGCCGGCCGTGACCCTCGACGGGCTGCGGGCCGACTCGCTGGCCGGGCTCGTGAAGAACGTACGTACCGCGGTGACATCGACCGCATCACCCCACAGCGCCTCCAGGAGGGCCGCGTAATGCCGCAGGGACAGCCGTCCGTCGTTCCCGACGACGGACTCACGACGCGTCAGCGCCGCAACCGTCCGCTCGTCTTCGTCCACACCGGCCCGGGCAAGGGCAAGTCGACGGCCGCCTTCGGGCTGGCGCTGCGCGCCTGGAACCAGGGCTGGTCGATCGGGGTGTTCCAGTTCGTCAAGTCGGCGAAGTGGAAGGTCGGCGAGGAGAACGCGCTGAAGGTGCTGGGCGCTTCCGGCGAGGGCGGCCCGGTCGTCTGGCACAAGATGGGCGAGGGCTGGTCCTGGGTCCAGCGCGACGCGCAGCTCGACAACGAGCAGGCGGCGAAGGAGGGCTGGGAGCAGGTCAAGCGCGACCTGGCCGCCGAGACGCACCGCCTGTACGTGCTCGACGAGTTCGCGTACCCGATGCACTGGGGCTGGATCGACGTGAACGAGGTCATCGAGGTGCTGCGGAACCGTCCCGGCACCCAGCACGTGGTCATCACGGGCCGCAACGCCCCGCAGGAGCTGGTGGAGTTCGCGGACCTGGTCACGGAGATGACCAAGGTCAAGCACCCGATGGACGCGGGCCAGAAGGGCCAGAAGGGCATCGAGTGGTGACGTCCGTGAACGTCCCCCGGCTGGTGATCGCCGCGCCGTCCTCCGGCAGCGGCAAGACCACCGTGGCGACGGGCCTGATGGCGGCCTTCGCGGAGCGCGGCCTCGCCGTGTCCCCGCACAAGGCCGGGCCCGACTACATCGACCCCGGCTACCACGCGCTCGCCACGGGCCGGCCCGGCCGGAACCTGGACGCCTTCATGTGCGGTCCGGAACTGGTGGGCCCGCTGTTCGCGCACGGCTCCGCCGGGTGCGACCTCGCCGTGGTCGAGGGCGTGATGGGGCTCTACGACGGGGCCGCGGGCCGGGGCGAGCTGGCCTCCACGGCGCAGGTCGCGAAGCTGCTGCGGGCGCCGGTGGTGCTCGTGGTGGACGCCTCCTCGCAGTCGCGGTCGGTGGCGGCGCTGGTGCACGGCTTCGCCTCCTTCGACCCGCGGGTGCGGCTCGGCGGGGTGATCCTGAACAAGGTGGGCTCCGACCGGCACGAGGTCATGTTGCGCGAGGCGCTGGAGGAGGCCGGGATGCCGGTCCTCGGCGTGCTGCGGCGGGCTCCGCAGGTGGCGACCCCGTCGCGGCACCTGGGGCTGGTCCCGGTGGCGGAGCGGCGGGCCGACGCGGTGGCCGCCGTGGCGGCCCTGGCCGAGCAGGTGCGGGCGGGCTGCGACCTGGAGGCCCTGCTGGCGCTGGCCCGTACGGCGCCCCCGCTGGACTGCGCGGTGTGGTCTCCCCGGGAGGCGCTGGCCGGGGTGGCGGAGGGGTCCGGGTCGGCGGCGCCGTCCGGATCGCCCGCCGGGTTGGCCGCGTCCCCCGCACCGGTCGGGCCGGCGGGGCCGCGACCGGTGGTGGCCGTCGCCGGAGGGCCCGCCTTCACGTTCTCCTACGCCGAGCACGCGGAGCTGCTCACGGCCGCCGGGGCGGAGGTGGTCGCCTTCGACCCGCTGCGGGACGAGGCGCTGCCGGACGGGACGTCCGGCCTGGTGATCGGGGGCGGGTTCCCCGAGGTGTACGCGCCCGAGCTGTCCGCGAACGAGCCGCTGCGGGCGGCCGTGGCCGCCTTCGCGGCGGCCGGCGGGCCGGTGGCGGCCGAGTGCGCCGGGCTGCTCTACCTGGCCGGTTCGCTGGACGGGAAGCCGATGTGCGGGGTGCTCGACGCCGACGCGCGGATGTCGGAGCGGCTCACGCTCGGGTACCGGGAGGCGGTGGCGGTGGCGGACAGCTCGCTCGCCGCCAACGGGACCCGGCTGCGCGGCCACGAGTTCCACCGGACGGTGATCGAGCCGGGCGCCGGCACCACGCCGGCCTGGGGGTTCACGCATCCGGAGCGCCGGGTCGAGGGCTTCGTGCGGGGCGGGGTGCACGCCAGCTACCTGCACACCCACTGGGCGGCGCGGCCCTCCGTGGCCGCCCGCTTCACGGCGGCGGCGCGGGCCGCCGCGGAGTCCGGGGCCGTCGGGGGCGCCCGGGACGGCGGGTGATCCCCGGGTGAGGTCAGTCCGCGACGCCGACCACGAGCCAGATCCCGGCCACTCCGCCCAGCGTGCACATCAGGGTGGAGAGGGCGGGGTGTTCGTGGTGCGCCTCGGGCAGGATCTCGGCCGCGGCGAGGTACAGCAGGACACCCGCGAAGAAACCGAGGTAGGCCCCGAGGGGTTCCTCCGGAAGGGTGAACAGCAGAGTGGACGCGGCGCCCACGACCGGTGCCACCGCGTCCGCGAAGAGCATCTTCAGGGCCTTGCCGCGGTCGTTCCCGTAGAGGGTGGTGAGGGTGTACGTGTTGAAGCCGTCGGCGAAGTCGTGCGTGAGGACGGCCAGTGCCACGGCGAGGCCCATCCCCCCGCCGACCTGGAAGGCGGCGCCCAGCGCCACCCCGTCGGCGAGGCTGTGGCCGACCATGGCGGCGGCGGCCGTGAGCCCGACCTGGGGGACCCGGCCGCCGTTCTCGGCGCCGTGCGACGCCTGGCGGACCGCCAGTACCCGCTCCACCACGTGGGCGACGAGGAAGCCGCCCACGAAGAGCAGCAGGGCGAGCGGGACGCCGAAGAGCTCGTCGCCGGCGGCGCGCATCGCCTCGGGGAGCAGGTCGAGGCCCACCACGCCGAGCATCAGCCCGCCGGCCAGGCCCAGCACGAGGTGGCGGCGGTCGGTGACGCGTTGCGCCGTCCATCCGCCCGCCAGCGTCATCAGGAACGCGCCCAACGCCACGATCACGGCCATGTGCCCCTGAATACCGACTGGCGGCCCGGCGCGCACTTCCGCGCGCGGGTGGCGGGCGACACCGTGTTGACGACAGACAGACGCAAGTGACTACGGAGGGGAGGACCCCGGTGGGCGAGTACGCGACCAAGCTGGTGGTCGGGGTCGGCGGACGGGCGGGGGTCTCCGTGGCGGAGGTGTGCGCGCTCGTCGAGGAGACGCTGCGGGGCGCCGGGCTGTCCACGGGGGCGGTGACGGCGCTGGCCACGGTGGAGTCCAAGGCCCTGGAGGCGGGGATCGCCGGGGCGGCGGAACGTTTCGGTGTGCCGTTGGTCGGCTATCCCGCCGAGGAGCTCGCGCGGATCTCCGTACCGCATCCCTCCGGGGCCGTGCGCGAGGCCACCGGGACCGCGTCGGTGGCGGAGGCGGCGGCCCTGGCGGGCGGCGGGGAACTCCTGGTGCCCAAGCGCCGGTCGGTGGCGGCGACCTGCGCGGTGGCCACCGCGCAGGAGCACGACCTGCGCCACCACGGGGACGCGGAGGTGGTGGACGCGGGCGGCGCGCTGGTGGACCTGGCGGTCAACGTACGGGCGGACACGCCTCCGCAGTGGCTGAGGCGCCGGATCGCGGACAGCCTCGGCTCGCTGGCCGCGTACCCGGACGGCCGGGCCGCGCGGGTGGCGGTGGCGGCCCGGCACGGGCTGCCGGTGGAGCGGGTGCTGCTGACGGCGGGAGCGGCGGAGGCGTTCGTCCTGATCGCGCGGGCCCTGGGTGCCGTACGGCCGGTGGTGGTGCACCCGCAGTTCACCGAGCCGGAGGCGGCCCTGCGGGACGCCGGGCACCGGGTGGAACGGGTGGTGCTGCGCGCGGCGGACGGGTTCCGGCTGGACCCGGCGGCGGTGCCGGAGGACGCCGACCTGGTGGTCGTCGGGAACCCCACCAACCCCACCTCCGTGCTGCACCCGGCGGCGGCGCTGGCGGCGCTGGCCCGGCCGGGACGGACCCTGGTGGTGGACGAGGCCTTCATGGACGCCGTCCCGGGCGAACGGGAGGCCCTGGCGGGGCGGATGGACGTACCGGGGCTGGTGGTGCTCCGGAGCCTCACCAAGACGTGGGGGCTGGCCGGGCTGCGGATCGGCTACGTGCTGGCGGAGCCGGAGGTGATCGCGAAGCTGGCGGCCGCGCAGCCGCTGTGGCCGGTGTCGACGCCTGCGCTGGTGGCGGCCGAGGCCTGTGTGGCTCCGGAGGCGCTGGCCGAGGCGGAGGAGGCGGCCCGGCGGATCGCGGTGGACCGGGCGCACCTGCTGGCCGGGCTCGCGGAGTTCGAGGAGATCTCGGTGGCCGGGGTCGCGGAGGGGCCGTTCGTGCTGATCCGGGTGGCGGGGGCGGCGGAGGTCCGCACCCGGCTGCGCGCCCTCGGCTTCGCGGTCCGCCGCGGCGACACCTTCCCGGGCCTGGACCCCTCCTGGCTGCGCCTGGCGGTCCGGGACCGCGCGACGACGGGCCGGCTCCTCCAGGCCCTGGACCACGCCCTGACGCTGGCCGCCCGGTAACACCGGGGGCGGCGGCGCGGCCGGCCGGGCCCGGGGAGCGCGCCACCCCGCGGGCGGCGCGGCCCCGAACGCTACGAGGCCCTGCCGCGCCGGGTCACGACGAGCGCGCCCGCGCCGATGCCGAGGAGGAGCAGCGCGCCGCCCGCGACGTACGGGGTCACGGAAGCGGCTCCGGTCTCGGCGAGGTCGGCGTGGGTGACGGCCGTGCCCGATCCGGTGGCGGCCTGCGCCTTGATGTCGGGCTTCGCCGACGGGCCCGTCGAGGGGGCGGGGCCCTCGGGGGCGGCGCAGTGCGCCTCGGCGAGCACGACCTCGCCGTCGACCTCGGCCACGTTCAGGTTCAGCGGGTTCACGGACACCTTCAGCCGGAGCGCGGACGCGGCGGCGGTGGTGGAGGTGGTCTGCGTTCCGGACAGTTCCAGGCTGACGAGACCCACCCCCGGGACCTCGACCTTGGTGGGACCGCCCGCCGTCAGGGTGATCTTCTTGCCGAGCGCGGTGACGGAACCGAGGACGTTCGAGCTGGCGACCGGCTTCTTGCCCGCCTCGCAGACGGCCTTGGAGGTGACCTTCTCCACCTCGATGAGGGAGAGCGCCGGCAGTCCGGGGACGTGCACCTTGGCGTGGGCGAGGTTCGCCTCCGCCTGGGCGCGGCTCTGGTCGGCGGTGGCCTTGGCGGTGGCGACCTCCGCCTTCAGGACGCTCACCGGCTGCCCCTGTTCGGCTCCGTCGAGGGTGACGGTCAGGGCGGTCTTCTCGGCGGTGGCGGGGGCGCTGACCTCGTTGAGGGTGGCCTTCAGCGGTACGTGCACGGACTTGTTGAGCAGGCCGACGTCCAGTCCGGCCCGCAGGACGACGGCGCCGGAGCTGCCCGCACCCGCACCGCCGCCGGAGCCGCCCGTGGCGAGGGCGGGCGGTGCGCAGAGCAGGGCCACCGCCCCCGTGGCGAGCAGAACGGCCGCGGGCAGGCGGAAGGTGTTGCTGTTCAAGATGGTGGAACCCCCAGGGAGATGGGCGCCGTCGCGGCGCCGCCAATGGGGGACATTGCGCGCGCCGACGGCTTCGACGCTCGAAATCTTTACGCACTGTGAGTGAACGGGCAGGCACCTGACGTGAGTTCACCCCAACGGGTGGTTTCCATGCACGCATTCGATTTGTGGCGCCCCATTCGGCACGCGCGTTCCCTCCCGCCCCACCGCCACGGCTGCCGGACTGCGGATCGGGCGTACTGAACGACCGAGGGGGCGCGGACGTCACGCCCCGTCAACAAGCGTCCGCCAGGGTCCGGGCGTACGGGCCAGGCGCGGACCCCGGCTGGACTCCGGCTGGACTCCGGCTAGGCGCGGACCTCGCCGTTCACGATCACCCGCTCCGGCCGGGCCAGGGCCCGCACGTCGGCCCGCGGGTCGGACGCGTACACCACGAGGTCGGCCGGCGCCCCTTCGGTCAGGCCCGGCCGCCCGAGCCACTCGCGGGCCGCCCAGGCCGTCGCCGAGAGGGCGTCCAAGGCCGGGATCCCGGCCTTGACGAGCTCCGCGACCTCGGCGGCGACCAGCCCGTGCGGCAGGGAACCCCCCGCGTCGGTGCCGACGTACACCGGCACGCCCGCGTCCCAGGCCGCCCGCACCGTGTCGTAGCGCCGCTCGTGCAGCCTGCGCATGTGCGCCGACCAGCGGGGGAACTTCGTCTCGCCGCCCGCCGCCAGCTTCGGGAACGTCGCGATGTTCACCAGGGTCGGCACGATCGCCACGCCGCGCTCCGCGAACAGCGGGATGGTGTCCTCGGTGAGGCCCGTGGCGTGCTCCACGCAGTCGATGCCCGCCTCGACGAGGTCGCGCAGCGAGTCCTCGGCGAAGCAGTGCGCCGTGACCCGGGCGCCGAGCCGGTGCGCCTCGGCGATGGCGGCCTCCACCTCGGCGCGCGGCCAGCAGGCCGTCAGGTCACCGGCGTCGCGGTCGATCCAGTCGCCGACGAGCTTCACCCAGCCGTCGCCGCGCCGCGCCTCGCGGCCGACGTACGCGACCAGGTCGGCGGGCTCGATCTCGTGGGCGTAGTTGCGGATGTAGCGGCGGGTCCGGGCGATGTGCCGGCCCGCGCGGATGATCTTCGGAAGATCGGCGCGGTCGTCGATCCAGCGCGTGTCGGAGGGGGAACCGGCGTCGCGGATCAGGAGGGTGCCCGCGTCCCGGTCGGTCAGGGCCTGTTCCTCGGCGGTCTCCGCGTCGACCGGACCGTGGGCGTCCAGGCCGACGTGGCAGTGCGCGTCGACCAGACCGGGCAGGACCCAGCCGGTGACGGTGGTGATCTCGCGGGCGGCGCGCGGCCGCTCCCAGGAGATCCGGCCGCCGACGATCCACAGCTCGTCGCGCACCTCGTGGGGCCCGACCAGGACCCGTCCCTTCACATGGAGCACACCGCTCTGATCACTCATGTCGGCACCCTACGCGCGTGCTGGGTACGCTCACCCGGTAACCCCGGACGAAGAGAGCACCGCCGTGACCCACCCCCTCCTGGACCTTCCGCCGCTGACCCCCGAACGCTTCGCGACGATCGAGCGGGCAGTGGCCGCACTCCTCGGCACCCGGCAGGACGTGGTGATCACCCAGGGCGAGGCGCTGCTGCCGCTGGAGGGCTGCATCCGCTCGGGCGCGCGGCCCGGTTCGACGGCGCTGAACATCGTCACCGGGCCCTACGGGACCACCTTCGGCAACTGGCTGCGCGACGCCGGAGCCCACGTGGTGGACCTGGCGGTGCCCTTCGACACGGCGGTCACCGGCGAGCAGGTGGCGCGCGCCCTGGCCGCGCACCCGGAGATCGACTTCGTCTCGCTGGTGCACGCCGAGGCGGCCACCGGCAACACCAACCCGGTGGCGGAGATCGGTGAGGCGGTACGGGCCCACGGGGCGCTGTTCATGCTGGACGCGGTGGCCTCGGTGGGCGCCGAGCCGCTGCTGCCGGACGCGTGGGGCGTGGACCTGTGCGTCATCGGCGCCCAGAAGGCGATGGGCGGCCCGGCGGGGGTCTCGGCGGTGTCGGTGTCGGACCGCGCGTGGGACCGGTTCGCGCAGAACCCGGCGGCGCCGCGCCGCTCGTACCTCTCCCTCCTCGACTGGAAGGAGCGCTGGATCGACGGGGGGCGCAAGGCCCTGCTGCACGCGCCCGCGCAGCTGGAGATGCTGGCGCTGGAGGCCTGCCTGGACCGGATCTCGGCCGAGGGCCCGGCCGGGGTGCCGGCCCGCCACCAGGCCGCCGCCCGCGCCACCCGGGCGGGCGCGGCGGCACTCGGCATCGCCCCGTGGGTCGCCGACCCGGCACAGGCGGCGCCGGTGGCGACGACGCTGCGGGTCGCGGAGGCCTCGCTGGTGGTGGCGAAGGCCCTGTCGGCGGACCCGTCGGCCCCGCTCGCGGCGGGCGGCGGGGCCCTGGCCCAGGAGATGGTCCGGGTCAACCACTACGGCCCCGCGGCCTCGCCCGAAGCGGTCGCGGCCGCGCTGAAGGCCCTGGCCTCGGCGCTGTCCGCGGACCCGGCCCCGGCGCTGGCGGCGGCGACGGCGGCCTGGCGGTAGGGACCCGGGGCCTCGGAGACGAGGCCTCGGAGACGGGGTCGGGGCGGCGGGGTCGGGGCGGCGGGGTCGGGGCGGCTGGGTCGGGGCGGCGGGGTCAGCCGGCCAGTACGTCCAGCAGCCGGTCGACGTCCGCCTCCGTGTTGTACAGGTGGAACGAGGCCCGCAGCGCTCCGGCCCGGGCCGCGGTGGACACTCCGGCTTCGAGGAGCCGCGCCTGGTGGCCGGCGAGGCCCGGGACGGAGACGATCGGGGCCTCGCCCGGCACGGGTTCGTAACCGAGGCGGGCGAGTCCGGCCCGGTAACGGGCGGCCAGTGCGGTGTCGTGCGCGTGCACGGCCTCGATGCCGACGCGCTCCAGCAGCGCGAGCGAGGGCTCGGCGGCGTGGTAGGCGAGGAAGGCGGGGGACTCGTCGAACCGGCGCGCGTCCCGGGCCAGTCGGCGCATCGGGCCGTACGTGGCGTCCCACATCGACTCGGCGGCCACCCAACCCGCGTGCAGCGGGACCAGGCCGGGCTGGGCCTCCTCGGAGACCGTGAGGTACGAGGCTCCTCGGCCGCCCAGCAGCCACTTGTACCCGGCGGTGACCGTGTACGCGTAGGGCGAGGCGTCGAAGGGCAGCCAGCCCGCGGCATGGGTCGCGTCGACGAGCATCCGTGCGCCGTGCGCGGCGGTCGCCGCGCGGATCGCGGCGAGGTCGGCGGTGCGCCCGTCGGCGGACTGGACGACGCTCAGCGCGACCAGCTCGGTGTCCGCGTCCACGGCTTCGGCGAGGGACTCCAACGGGGCGAAGCGGACCTTGAGGTCGCGGCGCACCACGAAGGGGTTCATGACGGAGGCGAAGTCGCCCTCGGGGACCAGGACTTCGGCGCCGGCCGGCAGGGAGGCCGAGACCACCCCGACGTGTGCGGCGACGGAGGAGCCGACGGCCACCCGTCCGGCGTCGACCCCGACCAGGCGGGCGAAGGCCGCCCGGACCCGGTCCACGCGCTCGAAGTCGCCGAATCCGGCGGGCAGTCCGGCCCCGGCGGCCTCGGCGAGCGCGCGCACCTCGGCCACGGCCGCGCGCGGGAGGATCCCGCTGGTGGCCGTGTTGAGGTAGGTGGTGGAGTGCGCGAACTCGGCGCGGCACAGGTCGGCGAGGGGAAGATCGGTGGCGTCCATGGCGCAACTCTGCGCCAGAAACACCTCAAAGTCTATTGCCTTTTTATGCAGGCGATCCCAAAGGATGCCTTATGTAGAGGGGGGCGGGGTGCCGTACGCCGACGCCGACGCCCCCCGCCCCCTCCCGCCGGGTCAGGCCTGGGGGACGGCGCAGGCCCCGTCCGGCTCGCAGGCCTCGGCTGCGGCGTCCGCCCCGAGCGGCTCGCGTCCGGCCCAGGCCTGCTCCAGCGCCTGGGTGAACACCTCGGCCGGCTGGCCTCCGGAGATGCCGTAGCGGCGGTCGAACACGAAGAACGGCACGGCGTTGGCACCGAGTTCGGCCGCTTCGCGCTCGTCGGCCCGGACCCCGTCGGCGTAGGCGGACTCGTCGGCGAGGACCTCCCGGGCCTCCGCCTCGTCCAGCCCCGCCTCGACGGCGAGCTCGACCAGCACCTCGGGGTCGAAGACCGACCGCTCCTCGGCGAAGTTGGCCCGGTAGGCGAGGTCGAGCAGCTCCTCCTGGCGGCCGCGGGCGGCGGCCAGGTGCAGCAGGCGGTGGACGTCGAAGGTGTTGCCGTGGTCGCGGCCCTCGGTCCGGTACGTCAGCCCTTCGGCGCGGGCGCTCGACGCGACGTGCTCCTCCATGCCGCGCGCCTCGTCCAGGGTGCGGCCGTACTTGCGGGCCAGCATCTCCAGCACGGGGGCGGTGACGCCCTTGACGCTGCCCGGGTCGAGCTCGAAGGACCGGAAGACGACCTCCACCTCGTCGCGGTGCGCGAACGCGGCCAGGCCCTTGGTGAAACGGGCCTTGCCGATGTAGCACCAGGGGCAGGCGATGTCGCTCCAGATCTCGACGCGCATGATCCTTCTTCTCTCCGGGTTCTGATGGGGATGAAACGGTTTGCAGTTCAACCATTCATCGGACCGTCTCATTCCCCGGACGCGCGGGGTACCCGGAGCCAGAGGGTGCGGTGGGTGCCGGAGGGGGTGTCCGCCGGGTCGGGGCGCCAGCCGTGGGAGGCGTAGAAGGCCTGGGCGCGCAGGTTGTGCCCGTAGACCTCCAGGCGGACCCGCTCGATCCCGGCCCGGCGCCAGGCGTCGAGGCAGGCGGCGTGCAGGGCGGCCCCAATGCCCCGGCGCCAGTGGGCCGGGTCGACGTGGAGCTGGGTGAGGGTGGTCTCGCCGCCGACCGTGAGGTAGGCGGCCACGCCGGTGACCTCTCCGTCCCGTTCGGCGCAGAACACCCGGCCCTGCGACTGGGCCCGGCCCACCGCGCGGGCCCAGCCCTCGCGGGACCGGGCCAGTTCCGCCGCGCCGCTGTACGCCTCCTCCGGGACGCGGCCCCGGTAGTAGGTGGCGCGCGCCCGGGTGTGCAGGGCGGCGATGGCGGCGACGTCGGTCGGGAGCGCGGTCCTGATCATGGGAGGGAGAACGCGCCGGTAACCCCGTTAGGTTCCCGGCGCGTCGTCCTCTCCCGTGCGACCGCTACTTCTTCAGCCAGGCCGCCATCATCTTCTGGGCGATCGGCGCGGCCAGCCTGCCGCCGCCGATCTCGGAGCGGTCGGTGTCCGAGTTCTCGATCATCACGGCCACGGCGATCTGCTTGCCGCCCGACTTGCCGTACGAGGTGAACCAGGCGAGCGGCGGGATGTTGTTGTCCACGCCGCGCTGGGCGGTACCCGTTTTGCCGCCCACCTCGGCGCCCGCGACCTGGGCGGGCTTGCCACCGCCTTCGGTGGCCACCGTGCGCATGGCGTCCTGGAGCATCGAGGCGGTCTTCGCGCTCATGACCTCCTGCGACTTCGGGTTCTTGAAGCTCTCCAGGACGTTTCCGTCGGCGTCGGTGACCTCGGAGACCATGTGCGGCGCGACGAGCTTGCCGCCGTTCTCGATGGCGGCGGTCACCATGGCGATCTGGAGCGGGGTGGCCTGCACGTCGAACTGGCCGATACCCGTCTGCGCGACCTGGTCGATGGAGATCTTCTTCGTCGGGTACTTGCTCGCCGGGTTGGTGCGGACCGGGGTGTCGATCTGGACGTTGAACCCGAGCTTCTCGGCCGTCGCCCGCATCTTGTCCTGGCCCAGCCGGGAGGCCAGCTCGGCGAAGACGTTGTTGCAGGACAGCTTGAGGGCGGTGCGCGCCGAGACGTTGTTGCAGGCCGCGTCGCCCGCCTCGCTGGGCAGGTTGGTGCGGGTGCCCGGGATCGTGTACGGGGCCGCGATGCCGGTCGGCGCGTCGATGCTGGTGACCAGCCCGTTCTCGATCGCCGCCGCGAGGGTGACCAGCTTGAAGGTGGAACCGGGGGCCTGCGGCTTGCGCAGCGCCACGTTCTCCATGGCCTTGCCCTGGTCGGCGGACAGTTCCTTCCAGGCGTCCGCGTCATTGGCCCCCGTGATCCGGCCCGGGTCGTACGAGGGGTTGTTCACGACGGCGAGGATCTCTCCCGTCACCGGGTCCATGGCCACGGCCGCACCCTGCTTGCCCTGGAGGGCGTCGTAGGTGGCCTTCTGGACGTCCCTGTCGATGGTCGTCAGGACGTTGCCCGGATCGGCCCGCTTGTTCGTGAGCGTGTCCATGACCGTCTTGAGCCGGGTGTCGGAGCCGTTGAGGATGTTCTTGTAGACGCCCTCCAGCATGGTGGTGCCGTAGGCCTGGGAGCTGTAGCCGGTGATCGGCGCGTAGAGCGGGCCGTCGACGTACGTCCTCTTGTACCCGAAGTCCTTGCCGCCCGTCTTCGTGGAGCCGGTGATGGCCTGCCCGCCCACGATGATGTTCCCCAACGGGTTCTCGTACTGCCCGATGAGGTTGCGCCGGTTGTTCTTGTCGTCTGCGAGGGCCTGGCCTTGGTATGCCTGCACCCAGGTGACCCGCACCAAAAGGGCCAGCACCAGAAGCAGACAGAAGACCGACGCACGCCTGATCGTCTTGTTCATCCCCCTGAAGGACGCGCGGACGGTCCCGTGCGTTCCGCTCTGCCCCGATTGTGGCGGGGTTCTCAGCCTTTCCTCATGATGAAGCCTCCCTCGTAGGCGGCGATGACCGCCTGGGTGCGGTCGCGGGAGCCGGTCTTGGCCAGGACGCCGGCCACGTGCGTCTTGACGGTCTGCGGGCCCACCCCCAGGTGCTCGCTGATCTCGTGGTTCGACAGGCCGGAGGCCATCAGGCGCAGGACGTCGGCCTCGCGCTCCGTGAGCCGGGAGGCCCAGACCGGGGCCGCGGCGGCGGCCGCGGCCGTGTGCGCCGCCGCCAGCGCGCGGACGGCGGCCGGGAAGAGCAGCGAGTCACCCCGGGCGACGAGGCGGACCGCGCCGATCAGCTCGTCCGCGTCGGCCCGCTTGAGCAGGAACCCGGAGGCGCCCGCACGCAGCGCGTCGTAGACGTAGGCGTCGTTCTCGAAGGTGGTGACGACCACGATCCGGGGCGGTTCGGCCATGGTCGCGAGGATCTGCTCGGTGGCCCGGATGCCGTCGATCTCCGGCATCCGGACGTCCATCAGCACCACGTCGGGCGCCAGCGAGCGGACCAGCCCGACGGCCTCGGCTCCGGAGGCGGCCTCCCCGACCACCTCCAGATCGGGTTCGGCGTCGAGGATGACGCGCAGGGCGGTACGGACCATCCGCTCGTCATCGGCGATCAGCACGCGCAGCGGCGGGCGGCTCATCGCCCGGCCCCCCGGCTCCGGCGGCGGCCCGCGGCCCGCCCCACGGCCACGTTCCCGTCGGGTGACTCCCCGGCAGCCCCCCGGACGAGCCTCTCGGCGAAACCGCCGGGGGAGCCGCCCGGCGGCCCGTCGGGGACGCTGCCGAGCGGAAGGGACGCCCTCAGCCGCCAGCCGCCGTCGTGCGGACCGGTCTCGACGTGGCCGCCGAGCAGCGCGGCCCGCTCGGCGGCGCCCCGCAGCCCGCGGCCGCCGGTGGTGCGCCGTTCCTCCCCCGCACGCGGGGCCGGGGACTGCGCCGTCGGGTTGGTCATGCTGATCTCCAGTTCACGGTGACGGTCGGACGTGTGGACCCGGATCCGCAGGGCGACCGGTCCCGCCCCGTGGCGCAGGGCGTTACTGAGGCCCTCCTGGACGATCCGGTACGCCTCGCGCGAGGCGATCGCCGGGAGCTGCGCCCAGTCCCCGGCCGGCCCGGGGTGCTGCTCGGCGGTGATGGTGGTGCCGCCCGCCCGGCTGCGGGCCAGCAGCCCGTCGAGGTCGGCTGCCAGGGTCGGGGCGGGCGCCGCGTCGGCCCGCGCCGGGTCGCCGTCGCGCAGCAGGCCGAGCACGGCGTCCAGCTCGCCCACGGTGCGCCGGGTCGTGTCCTCGATCGCGGCGAGCGCCTCCCGGACGAATCCGGGGTCGCTGTCGAGCACCCGCCGGGCCGCGCCCGCCTGGAGGGTGACGGCGCTCAGGGCGTGTCCCACCGCGTCGTGCAGTTCCCGGGCCAGCCGGTTGCGCACGGCGAGGTCGGCCGCCCGTTCCTCGGCGGCGGCCAGCCGGTCCGCCGCGGTCGGGCCCAGCAGCACGGGCGCGAGCCGGGCCAGCAGCGCACCCGCCCCGGCGGCGCAGAGGACGACCCCGGCCAGCAGCCCCACCCCGAGCACGGGGGCCACGAACGCCCCGGCCGTCGTACTGAGCCGGCCCATCCCGAGGTGGGAACCGCGCAGGGTGTCCGAGAGCGGCAGCACGATCAGCACGACCGCCATGGGCGGCGCCGCGAGACTCACCCCGCTGACCACCGCGCCGACCCCCAGGTGCAGCGTCCACCAGGCGGAGGCCCGCCACCGGGCGGCCCAGGACCGGGCCTGCCCCTCGGCCAGGGTGTCGCCCGGCACCGCGCACATGGCCCGCGCCGCGGCCACCGACAGCGGCCGCACCAGCCCGACCAGCCCGGTGACGGCGGCCAGCGGAAGGGCGGCGGCGTAGGCGATCAGGGTCAGGCCGAGGGAGTTCCACGCATTGACCCCGCCGGCTGCCATGCCCACCCCGACCTGGGTGAGCAGGAGGTAGGGCATCAGCAGCGCCCCGCCGAGTATCTGGTGCACCCACCGCAGCCGGGCCCGCGCTCCCAGCGCCCACCCCGCCCACTCCCGCACCCGCGCCCGCCGCGTCCGCCCGCGCACCACCCCCGGACGCCCCGGTCCCGGCCCCGCCCCGTCGAACCCGCTCATCACTCCCCCGATCGCCTCGCGCCCGCCCCGCACGGCCCCACTCCGCACCGTCCCCCGGCACTCCGTTCCCGGCCTCCGGCGCGGGCCCCGGGTTCCGTCCCCGACCTGGGGCGTCCGCGCCGCCCTCAGGCGGTCCGGCGGGACCTCAGGAACCGTATGAGGACGCCGGCCGAGAGCAGCCCGGTGATCATCTGGCCAGCGTAGGTCAGGGTGACCGCCAGAGTGGCCCCGTCGCCCGAGTCGAGCTGCGGCCCCACGGCCGAGAGCAGCATCCACGTCCCCCAGCTGAACGTCGCGCCCGCGCCGATCCAGGCGAGGGCCAGCCGCAGGTCCGCCCGGCCCGTCCCGCCGCGGGCCAGCAGCAGCGCCCCCGCGGCGGCCGCGAACGCGCAGACCGCGTGGGCCGCGGCCACCACTCCCGTCTCCGCCGAGTACACCGCGGCCTGGTGCGCGGAGAGCCCGGCGCTTCCCCCGAAGGCCCAGTACAGGTGCGCCGCGCCCACGGCTCCGGCGCACACCGCCGCGGCTCCCGCCACCACCCCCGTGGGAGACGGGAGCCGCCGGCCGGCCGCGCCCTGCCAGAGGCCGCCCCAGCGCTTGCGCGCGTAGGGGACGAACAATCCGGCCAGGGCGACCGCCTGGATGATGAAGCCGCTGTAGACGACCGCGAACACCCAGGGTTCCAGGAAGGGCTTCGAAACGGCCCGGACCTGCTCGTCCGCGCCCATGCCCAGGGCCTTGACGAGGAGTTGGGAGGGATAGCCGAGGACGATCGGGGTGAGCAGCCCGGTGGCGACGAAGACCGGCAGGGTCAGCAGCCAGGACGGGACCCGCATGCCCCAGGGCTGGGTGAGCACCAGCACGAGCAGGATCACGCAGGCGTCCATCGCCAGCGTCACGGAGTTGGCCGCCGTGAAGAACAGCCCGGGCTTCAGCAGGATGCTGCCCTCCGGTATGCCGAGATGGCTCCCGGACAGCCAGGCCGCCTTGAGGGTGAGGTACGGCAGGGTGGCGGCCAGGGCCGCGCCTGCCAGGATCCGCCGTCCGGCCCCCGGGTGGGGAGCCGTCGGCCGCGTCGGAGTCGTTGCCCGCGCCGCTCGTGTGGTCATGTCCCAACGGTCCCGTGCGCGGCGCCCCGCCACCTCCCCCACGAAGGTGATCCGTCTCCCCCACCCGGGGGAGGAACCCACACCTCCGCAGCGCACCACCGCACGCCGCACGCCCCCTACCGCACGCCACCACCCGGGCGACCGTCCACCCCGGGGCCCGCTCACATCCGCCGCGTCACCACCGACAGCCGGTCCCGCGCCTCGAACAGCGCGGCCTTGATCAGCTGTTCGTGCCCCGGCGTCAGCCGCGCCACCGGCACCGAGCAGCTCACCGCGTCCCGCGCCGGCGTCCGGTACGGCACGGCCACCCCGAAGCAGCGCAGCCCGAGGGTGTTCTCCTCGCGGTCCACCGCGTACCCCTGCTCCCGCACCAGCGCCAGCTCCTCGACCAGTCGCTCCCGGTCGGTGATGGTGTGCTGCGTGACCGCCTCCAGCCTCCGGGGCAGCAGCCTGCGCACCTCCTCGTCGGTGTGCGTGGCCAGCAGCGCCTTGCCGAGCGCGGTCGAGTGCACCGGCAGCCGCCGCCCGACCCGGGTGAAGGGCCGCAGGTAGTGCTGGGACTGCCGGGTCGCGAGGTACACCACGCTCGTCCCGTCCATCCGGGCCAGGTGGATGGTCTCGGTGGTGTCGTCCGAGAGCCGGTCCAGGGTGGGGCGGGCCGCCGCCACCACCTCGTCCCCGTCGATGTACGAGCTGCCGACGAGCAGGGCCCGTACGCCGATGCCGTACCGGGTGCCGGTGGCGTCCGTCTCCACCCAGCCCAGGTTCACCAGGGTGCGCAGCAGCATGTAGAGGCTGGACTTGGGCAGGGAGAGGTCGTTCTGGATGTCGGCGAGACTGTGCAGTCCCGGCCGGGCCGCGAAGTGCTCCAGCAGCAGCACCGTGCGCACCGCCGACTTCACCGGCGCCGCCCCGGCCGCCTCCCCCGTCTCAACCGTCCCGCTGGTCTCACTCGTCTCGGCTGTCCTGCCAATCTCACCCGTCTCGGCTGTCGCCATGCGCCTGCTTCCCCTCTGGTCGGCTCTGATCGCCTCTTGTCACGCGATGGACGCGGAAATAGAGTCCGCAGCAGAAGTGATCATTCATCCACCGGAACAGCGTTCAGAATACTGAACGATCCAGGAGGCAGCGGGCGATGGCAGCGACACCAGTCTGGAGTGTGGACCCCCGCACCGGGAAGCAGCGCGAAGAGGTCACCACCGAAGCGACGCCCCGGGACGTGGACCTGGCCGTCCGCGCGGCCCACTCCGCCCGCGCCGCCCTGGCCGACCGCACCGCCCGCGCCGCCTTCCTGCGCACCGCCGCCGACCTGCTCGACGAGGCCGGCCCCCTGGTCGTCGAGACCGCCGACGCCGAGACCGCGCTCGGCCCGGCCCGCCTCACCGGCGAACTCGCCCGCACCACCGGCCAGCTGCGGGCCTTCGCGGACGCCGTCGAGGAGGGCTCCCACCTCGACGTCCGCATCGACCGCGCCGACGCCACGCTCACCCCGCCGCGCCCCGAACTGCGCCGGTACAAGGTGCCGCTGGGCGTGGTCGCCGTCTACGCCGCCTCCAACTTCCCGCTCGCCTTCTCCGTCCCCGGCGGGGACACCGCCAGCGCCCTCGCCGCCGGCTGCCCCGTGGTCGTCAAGGCCCACCCCGACCACCCGGCCACCTCCGAGCTGTGCGCCGCGCTGCTGCGCCGGGCCGCGGGCGCGAGCGGGCTGCCGCCCGAGGTGGTCCACGTCGTGCACGGCTTCGACGCCGGGCTGGAGCTGGTCCGCCACCCCCTCGTCACCGCCGCCGGGTTCACCGGCTCCCTGCGGGGCGGCCGGGCCCTGTTCGACGCGGCCGCGGCCCGGCCGGTCCCCATCCCCTTCCACGGCGAACTCGGCTCCCTCAACCCCGTCGTGATCACCCCGGCGGCCGCCGCCGAGGGCGCCGAGGAGATCGGTGGCGGCCTCGCGGGCGCGGTCACCCTCGGGGTGGGCCAGTTCTGCGTCAAGCCGGGCCTGGTCCTGGTCCCCGAGGGCCCCGACGGCGACCGGCTCGCCGGCACGCTCGCGAAGTCCCTCGGGGAGACCGGACCGGGGGTGCTGCTGGACCACCGGATGCGGGAGAACTTCCTCGCCGGCGTCCGCGAGCGGGCCGCGCTGCCCGGCGTCACGGCCCCCGTCCTCCCGGGCCCCGGCGGGGAGCACTCCGTGGGCGCGGGCTACCTGAGCGTCCGGGCCGCGACCCTCCTGGAGGGCGGCCCCCACGAGGTGCTCCTGGAGGAGTGCTTCGGCCCGGTGACGGTCGTCGTCCGCTACGCCGACCCGCGCGAGGCGACCGAGGTGCTGGCCCGGCTCGGCGGCAACCTGAGCGYCACCCTCCACCTGTCCGCCGCCGAGACCGAGGGCGCCCCGGGCCCGGCCGGCTCCCCGTCGGCCGCCGAACTGATCGGGCAGGTCACGGAGCTGGCCGGGCGGATCGTGGTGAACGGCTGGCCGACCGGGGTCGCGGTGGCCCCGGCCCAGCACCACGGCGGCCCCTACCCGGCGGCCACCTCCCACTCCACCTCCGTCGGCGCCACGGCGATCGAGCGCTGGCTGCGCCCGGTGGCCTACCAGTCCGTCCCGGACGCGCTGCTCCCGCCGGAGCTGCGCGAGGCCAATCCCCTGGGAGTACCCCGCCGGGTGACCGGAGGGGAGCGCTGAGCCCACGGCCGCGGGCGCGTCCCGGGCCTGGCCGGGGCCGCCAAATCCGTTGCCTGCCCCGCCGTCGGCGGGGCAGGCTGCGCGCATGCCGAAGCCGCACGGGTTCACGTACGAGGTACGCCACGACCGCACCGTCGTCATCACGCACCAGGGCCGCGCCGCGGGCACCCTGCGCGGTGGCCGGGCCGACAGGTTCCTGGCAGAGGTGGAGTCCGGTGACTCCCAGCTGGTGATGGCCCGCTGGACGGGCTCGTACAAGTTCGGCAACGAGCGCACGGCCCGCGACCACCCCCGCAACCGGCGCTGACCCCTCCTCCGGGAATCTCCCGCGAGGGTAAGGGAACGGCAAAGCGGCTCCGGTCGTTCTCCGGGCATGACCGCTATGACCCCTGGTTCCAACCTGCCGCTCAACACCGTCAGCGTGACGGTGGACGTGGCCGCCCCGGTGCGGCTCGACGTGTCGGGCCTCCTCCTCGCGGCGGACGGCAAGGTGCGTTCCGACGCCGATTTCATCTTCTACAACCAGCCGTCCGGGCCCGGTGTCAGCTACCGGTCCGGCGGCGGGGCGGCGCCGGACTCCATCACCGTGGACACCGGCGCGCTGCCCTCCGGCATCGAACGCATCGTGGTCACGGCCAGCCCCGATGCCGCCGGGCAGACCTTCCAGGGCATCGAGCCCACCGCCACCGTGCGGGACTCGGCGTCCGGCGCGGTGATCGCCACCTTCACCCCGCCGCGGCTGGGCCCGGAGACCGCCCTCGTGGTCGTCGAGGTCTACCAGCGCGGCGGCGTGTGGAAGGTCCGCGCGGTCGGCCAGGGGTACGCCAACGGCCTCGCCGGCATCGCGACCGACTTCGGGGTCTCCGTGGACGAGGAACCGGCCGCCCCCGCGGCCGCGGCTCCCGTCGCCCCGCCGATGCCCCCGGCCCCTCCCGCCCCCGCGGTCTCGCACCCGGTCTCCCCCTGGCTCGGCGGTCCGGCCGCCGACCGGTCCGCGACACCCGCCGCGCCGCCGGCCGCGACACCCGCCGCTCCGCCGACCGCGCCCGCCACCGCCCCGACCGGCGCCGGGAAGATCAACCTCGACAAGGGCCGGGTCAGCCTCCAGAAGAACCAGACGGTCTCCCTGGTCAAGGGCGGCCGCCCGCTGCTCTCCCAGGTCAAGATGGGCCTCGGCTGGGAGCCCGCGTTCCGCGGCGCCGACATCGACCTCGACGCCTCCGTCATCGCCTACGGCCCGCAGCGCAACCACATCGACAGCTGCTACTTCGGCAAGCTGTCCATCCTGGGCGGCGCGATCAAGCACTCGGGCGACAACCTCACCGGCGAGGGCGCCGGGGACGACGAGGTGATCGTCGTGGACCTCGGCCGGCTGCCCGCCGAGGCCACCGGCCTGGTCTTCACGGTGAACTCCTTCTCCGGCCAGAAGTTCACCGAGGTCGCCAAGGCCTACTGCCGGCTCATCGACGCGGCGAGCGGCGAGGAGCTGGTGCGCTTCGACCTCACGAGCGCCGAGCCGCAGACCGGGGTCATGATGGCCAAGTTGATCAAGCAGTTCTCCGGGGAATGGGAGATGACGGCCATCGGCGACTTTGTGAAGTCCCGCACAGTGCGCGGCATGGTCAAGCCCGCCTCGCAGGCACTCTGAGCAGGTGGGCGGGCACATGACGCGACCGGTCACTCGGGGAAGCGCCGCCGGGTGATGGATGCCACGCGTAATCCGGAGGTGGCTGTCAGTGCCCGCCCGTAGCCTTGAACCCATGCAGAACACACTCCGGCCCGCTGGCCCCGCGCGCCCGTCCGCCGCCGAGGCGAACGAGGCGATACGGCTGCTTGTCGAGACCCGGGTGGACGGGGAGTGGCCCTCGGACGCGTACGAGTTCCTGCTGGAGGAGTGGGCCGCGGCCTCCCGTGCGGAGGTCTGCGCGGACCGGTGAGGCCCCGCCCGGACGGGCGGAGTCCCACGGCGTCCGCGGTCCAGCCGTACGGCGTCGGCGGCCGCGCCCTGCCTCAGCGGTCGCGCCGCCAGGGGCCGGTGACGGCCAGCATGATGCCGGGCTCCTGGATGTTGGCGTACAGGGTGCGGCCGTCCGGGGAGAAGCAGACCCCGGTGAACTCCGAGTACTCGGGCGCCTCTGCGGTGCCGATGTTCAGCTCGTTGCGCGCCAGCGGGTAGACCCGGCCCGACTCGGTCGCCCCGAGCAGGTGCTGCAGACCGTTGCCGTCCTCGGCGATGACCAGCCCGCCGTACGGCGACACGGTGATGTTGTCGGGGCCGTCGTAGCCGCCCTCCGCCCCCGGGTCGGTGTTCACCCCGATCAGGACGACGAGGCGGATGGTGCGCCGCTTCGGGTCGTAGAACCACACCTGGCCGTCGTGCGCGGCGCCCGGGCTCTCCTCCCGCGCGTAGGAGGACACGAAGTACGCGCCCCCGTCGGCCCACCACATCCCCTCCAGCTTGCGCGCCCGGGTCACGGCGCCCGCGGCGAACTGCTTGCGCACCGAGACGGTCCGCGCGTCGCGGTCGGCGACCGCCACCCAGTCGACCCCGTACACGGTGCCGGTCTTCGTGGCGCGCGAGAGGTCGTCCACGAACCGGCCGGAGGAGTCGAAGCACTTGGCGGCCGCGAGCACCCCGGCGTCGGCCGCGAGCGTACGGAGCCTGCCGCGCCCGTGCCGGAAGCCCTGCGGCGGGGTCCAGCGGTAGAGCAGCCCGTTGGGGCCGGAGGCGTCCTCGGTCAGGTAGGCGTGGCCCTGGCGCGGGTCGATGACCACGGCCTCGTGGGCGTACCGTCCGAAGGCCTTGACCGGCTTGGGGTCGCGGTTGGCCCGGCGGTCGTCGGGGTCGACCTCGAAGACGTAGCCGTGGTCCTTGGTCATGCCGTTCTTGCCGGCCAGGTCCTCGGTCTCCTCGCAGGTCAGCCAGGTGTCCCAGGGGGTGGCCCCGCCGGCGCAGTTGGTCGACGTACCGGCGATGCCCACCCATTCGGCGACCTCGCCGCCGCGCCGGACCTCGACGACGGTGCAGCCGCCGGCCGCGGCCGGATCGTAGACCAGGCCGTCGGTGAGCGGGACGGGGTGCGCCCAGTTCGCGCGCGGCCCCTTCAGCTCGTGGTTGTTGACCAGGAGGGTGACCCCGCGGTGTCCCTCGAACGCGGCCGTCCCGTCGTGGTTGGACGGGGTGCTCTCGCCGGAGTCGAGGGTGGTGACACCGCTGTGGGTGATCACGCGGTAGGTGAACCCGGCCGGGAGCGCGAGGAGTCCGGCGGGGTCCGGCAGGAGCGGGCCGTAGCCGGGGCCGTGGGGGCGGCCGTGCTCGTCGTGCCCGTTCGCGCCGGGGCCGTCGTCGGCGGCCAGTGCCCCGGGGGCGGTGGCCAGGGCGCCGACCGTTCCGGTGAGGGCGACACCCGCTCCGGCGATGACGGTACGGGCGGTGAAGTCTCTGCGGCTGAGGGGCATCGGGTCTCCAGGGGTGGGGAGGTGGTGCGCCTGACGTACGGTCGTCGGCGCACACGCTCCCGCCCGTACGTGAACGGCGGCTGAACTACCCCGAAAGCGGAGCCGACCCCTTGCCGGTGGCCGGAATGGCGTACTCCGGCCACTCGAACGGCTGGTTGCGCGCCGGCGGGGCCCGGACCCCGGAGACCGGCCGGGACCCCGGACCGGCCGGAGCCCCCGGGCGCCCGACGATGCCCGCCGCCGGTCAGCGCCCGCGTCCCGGCCCTGACCCGGCCGGACCGGTCAGGGCCGGCGGGAGCGGTCAGGGCCGGCGGGAGCGGGCCTTGAACGCGGCCTTGCGCGCCTCCTTCGAGGACTTCTTGTCGGGGTGGAGCCGCCCCATGGCCTCCAGCACGTACGCCGTCGCGGGGTGCTCGACCCGCCACGCCTGCTCGAAGAACTCGCTGTGGTGCTCGGTCAGCGTCCGCATCAGCAGCAGCAGCTCCTCGGTCTCCCCGTCCGCGGCGAGCTGCGCGGCGATGGTGTCGACCGTCAGCCACAGCACCATCTCCGGGTCCGGTGCCGGTACGTCCGCCACCCCGTGCTCGGCGAGCCAGACCCGGGCGAGCCCGCCGAGCTCGGGGTCGTCCAGCACGGCCCGGACGGCCGGCTCGGCCTCCCGCCCGGCCGGGGTCAGTGCCTGCTGGCAGCGCAGCCGGCGCAGCGGGGCGGCCTCGTCGGCGCCGCGGGCCGCGGCGAGCAGCTCGGCGACCGCGGCGGGCAGCTCACGCCCCGCCAGCCACTGCTCGATCTCGGCCTGCGCCGCTTCCTCGGAGTAGAAGGAGACCGCGTCGAGCAGGGCGTCGGCGCCCTTGTCGGCGAGTTCGCCGAGGGCGGGGGCCTCGACCCCGGCCTCCAGCATGCGGGCGCGGACGCCGTACAGGCCGAGCGGGGTCAGCCGGACCATCCCGTAGCGGGACACGTCCTCGTCGTCCTCGACGCCGGTGTCGGGGAGGTCGTCGGCCTCCGTCATCAGCTCCTCGTCGACGGGGCGGAACTCCACCAGTCCGATGGGCTCCAGCTGCCGGAACTGGTCGTCGAGGCGCATCATCGCGTCGGAGACCTGCTCCAGGACCGCATCGGTGGGGTCGCCCATGTCGTCGGGCACGATCATCGAGGCGGCGAGCACCGGAAGCGGCACCGGGCCGTCGCCCGCGCCGCCCTCGGTGACGGTGAGCAGGTAGAGGTTGGCGAGGACCCCGTCGAGGAAGTCGGCCTCGCGCTGGGGGTTCCAGTCGAGCCGGTCGAAGTCGATCTCGCCGCCCGCGTCCAGGGCGTCGACGAGGTCGTCGAGGTCGGGCACGGCGGCGTCGGCGAGGACGGCGTCCAGGGCCGCGAGCCACAGGTCGAGCACGTCGCCGGGCGCGCCGCCGGCGACCAGGGCGAGGTCCTCCCCGGGGGCGGCGGTGCCGTACTCGGGCTCGCCGCCGTCGCCGCCGCCCTCGACGTCCTCCTCCGGCTCCGTCACGTCGACCAGGCCGGTGTCCACGGCGACCCGCCAGGCCTGGGCCGCGTGGCCGGGGCTGTCCTCGTCGTCGGCGTCGAGGCCGAGCAGTGCCACGGCCTCGGCCAGCTGCCGGGGAACGAGTTCGCCGCCGACGTCGACACGGGTGTCGGGGCCGGCCCAGCGGGCGAGGCGTACGGCGCGGGCGAACAGCGGGGCGACGAGGGCGTCGCGGGCCAGCTCCGCATCGGAGTGCAGCCGTACCGGCGGCAGCGTGGGGTGCGGCTCTGCGGACATGCGGTGGTTCTCCTCGGGCGGGATGCGTAGAGCGGTTCGGACGGGACGCGCAGTACGGCGGGACGGTCGGGCGGTGATGCGGTCCGGCGGGGGACGCGGTGTGCGACGGGTGACGCGGTGCGGCGGGGCGGGGGTCGTGCGGACGATGCGGGAAGACGGCGCCGGGAGACGCTGCGGACGGGCCGTCATGCCTGGTACGGCGTACCAGGGTAGACGCAATTCGGGCAGCCCCGACGGGCCCTCTTCTTTGGTTCATCCCACAGCCAACTCTTGTCTTCCCTGGAGGCCTTGACAACTTCCCTGGTCACACAGGAAATTGACGCGCGTAGATGTACCGGGGCCCACGAGGTCCCCCTCCTCCACACATCCGGAGTTCCCGCCCATGCGCTCCTCGCATCCCCGTTCCGCCGCCGTCGCGGCCCTCGTCGCCACCGCGCTGGCCACCGGCCTGCTCGCGGGCACCGCCGGCGCGGCCGAAGGCGTCGTGTCCGCAGATCCGATACGCATCCACGACATCCAGGGCACCACCCGGACATCCCCGCTCAACGGCAAGCCGGTCGCCGGCGTCGAGGGCATCGTCACGGGCGTTCGCACCTTCGGCTCGCGCGGCTTCTGGATCCAGGACCCCGACGCCGACGACAACCCCGCCACCAGCGAGGGCATCTTCGTCTTCACCGGCTCCGCCCCGACCGTCGCCGTGGGCGACGCGGTCAAGGTCTCGGGCACGGTCGGCGAGTACGTACCCGGCGGCGTCAACTCCGGCAACCAGTCGGTCACCCAGATAGCCAAGCCCACCGTCGCGGTGGTCTCCTCCGGCAACGCGCTGCCCGAGGCCGTCTCCGTCAACGAGTACTCGGTACCGGCCGCCTACGCCCCGGCGGGCGACCCGGCCGCCGGCAACTCCATCAACGGCCTGACCCTGGAGCCCTCGCGCTACGCCCTGGACTACTACGAGTCCCTGGAGGGCATGAACGTCAAGATCGGCACCTCCCGCGTGGTCGGCGCCACCGACCCGTACAGCGAGATGTGGGTCACGGTGAAGGGCTGGGAGAACACCGCCAGGCGCGGCGGGACGCTCTACGGCTCGTACGAGTCCCAGAACACCGGCCGCCTCCAGGTCCAGCAGCTCACGCCGGTCGCGCAGCAGCCGTTCCCGGTGGCCAACGTCGGCGACAAGCTGACCGGGACCACCGAGGGCCCCCTCGACTTCAACCAGTTCGGCGGCTACACCCTGGTCGCCCGCACCCTGGGCACCGTCAAGGCGGGGACCCTCGCGCCCGAGAAGACCAAGCCGCAGGCGGCGAACGAGCTCGCGGTGGCCACGTACAACGTCGAGAACCTCGACCCGACCGACCCGCAGACGAAGTTCGACAACCTCGCCAAGGCGGTCGTGGAGAACCTCGCCTCGCCCGACATCCTGGCCCTGGAGGAGATCCAGGACGACAACGGCGCCAAGAACGACGGCACCGTGTCGGCCGAGCAGACGCTGACGAAGTTCACGGCGGCCATCGCCGCCGCGGGCGGCCCCGCCTACCAGTGGCGTTCGATCAGCCCGGAGAACGACAAGGACGGCGGCGAGCCCGGCGGCAACATCCGCCAGGTGTTCCTCTTCAACCCGGCGCGGGTCTCCTTCACCGAGCGCGCGCCCGGCGACGCCGTGACGGCGACCGGGGTCACGACGGAGAACGGCAAGGCCGCGCTGACCCACTCCCCCGGCCGGATCGACCCGGCGAACCCGGCGTGGACCGACAGCCGCAAGCCGCTGGCCGGCGAGTTCGTCTTCAAGGGCAAGACGGTCTTCGTCATCGCCAACCACTTCTCCTCCAAGGGCGGCGACGAGGGCCTGACCTCGGTCCACCAGCCCCCGGTGCGTTCCTCGGAGGCCAAGCGACTCCTCCAGGCGCAGGCCGTGAACGGGTTCGTGAAGCAGCTGCTGGCGGCCGACAAGCACGCCTCCGTCCTGGCCGTCGGCGACATCAACGACTTCGAGTTCTCCGGCACCGCGCAGGCGCTGGAGGACGGCGGGGCGCTGTTCTCGGCGATCAAGTCGCTGCCGAAGGCGGAACGTTACTCCTACGTCTACCAGGGCAACGCCCAGGTGCTGGACCAGATCCTGGTCAGCCCGGGGGTCAAGAACTACGCGTACGACAGCGTGCACATCAACGCCGAGTTCTCCGCCCAGAACAGCGACCACGACCCGCAGGTGCTGCGCTTCCGCCCGTAGCCCCTCCTCTGACCGCAGGGGGTCCGGCCGCCGTCCCGGCCGGGCCCCCTGCCATGCTCAAGGTCATGATCTTCCGCCTCGCCACCCGCCAGGACCTGCCCGCCGTACTCGCCCTGCTGGCCGGCGGGGCGGCGGGGCGGGGGACCGAACCACCGAGCCGGTCCCGGTGGAGGCCTGCGAGGCCCACGAGCGGGCCTTCGCCGCCATCGAGGCCGACCCCCGCAACGAGCTGCTGGTCCTCCAGGACGGGGACGCGCTGATCGGCTGCCTGCAGCTCACCTACATCCCGGGCCTGGGTCAGGGCGGGCGGGAGCGGGCGCTGGTCGAGGCGGTACGGATCCGCGCCGACCGGCGCGGTGGGGGACTCGGCGCCGAGCTGATGGGTCTGGCGGTGGAGCGGGCCCGCGGGCGGGGCTGCGGCCTGGTCCAGCTGACCAGCGACAAGCGGCGGACGGCCGCGCACCGGTTCTACGAGCGCCTCGGCTTCGCGCGCAGCCACGAGGGGTTCAAGCTCCGCCTGGAGCCGTAGCGGCGTACCGGAGGCACAGCCGCCGGGTACACCGTGGCCACCGGTCACTCCGTAGCCGCYGGTCACTCCGTGGCCACCGACCGGAGCCGCGACGGCCACCCGGCCCGCACGGGAGGGGACTTTCGCCCCTGGCGTGACGCTCGCCACACACCTCCCGATTTCGGCCGGTTGTGGTGTTGAGTGTCTGCACGCCCGATCGTCCGCCCCGGTTCCGTACCGGCTCGCACCGTACGCACTCATCGGAGGACCGCGTGCTCCCCTCCATCTCCCCCGCCCAGGAAATCGGCCTGGCCGTGCTGCTCGTGGCGGCGCTCGTCTGGGTCCTCGGCCTCGGCCACATGCTGTGGGACAGCCGCTCCCCCCACCCCGAGCCGGGCGCCCACGACGGCCTGCCCGCCATCCCGGCCCAGCGCACCGCCGGCGCGCACCCCATGGAATCGGTGGAGCTGACGGAGGCGGAGGAGCAGGCCTTCGCGGGCCTGATCCGCACGATCCCCCTGCACTGACGCGGCGCTCCGGGCCTCGCACGCTCCGTCAGCCCGGCGCCATGGCCTCCTGCACCGCCTCCACAAAGGCGTCGCGGCTGCGCCGGGCCGCGACACGGCACCGGTTCATCAGCTCCMTGTGCTCCTCGGCACGGTCCGGGTCACCCGAACACACGGCTTCGTGAAGCCGGCGGGCCGCGCTCCAGAATCCGTTCACGGTCTCGTAGAGCTCACGGACCGCCGCCCCCACGTCCGCGGGTCCTTCCAGGAACGCCACGTGCATCGCGCTCATCAGCACGGCCCGCTCCGTACGCGCCTCGTCCAGCAGGAGCGCGAACGCGTCGGGATCCCCCGCGACGGCGACCATGTCCCCCACCCTGCTGTGCAGGATGCCGGCGGCCTTCGCGAACTCCGCGTAGGCCGCCCGGCGCTGCCGGTACCTCTGCTCGGTCTGTGCGTGCCGGAGCTGCGCGAGTTGCGCCTCACGGCTCAAGAGCGCCTGCGTCTTGGCGGCTTGGGAGGTGAACCAACCCGTGGTCGCGCTGGCCACGACGGCCGCGCCGGCGGCTATGAGGGCCGTCCATAATGCATCCATGGGTCGAGGGTAGGGCCGGGCTCCACCGTCGACGCGGTCGCGCCGTGTCCGGCCCCTGAGCACTTCCCCGCGGAGCCTCCGACGGCGCGTGGAGGCGGGTGAACGGCTTCGCGCACGGGCCCGTGCGGCATCGACGGAGCCGGAACGCGGGCGCCCTCCCGAGCCCGCGCGGGGCCGTGGGAGGGCGCTCGTTGGTGATCAACGTTGACGACCGGTGGCGGCCAGCCGCTGGTCAGGGCGTTGGTCGGTTGCTCAGCCGCAGGTGAGGGCGGTCGGGCGTCAGTTGTGGCTGTGCAGAACCTCGTTCAGGCCGCCCCAGGCCGCCTTGTAGGGGCGGGCCTCGACGGCGCCGGTGACCGAGTTGCGGCGGAAGAGGATGTTGTCGGCGCCCGAGAGCTCCAGGGCCTTGACGATCTCGCCGTCCGGCAGGGTCACGCGGGTGCCCGCGGTCACGTAGAGGCCGGCCTCGACGACGCACTCGTCGCCCAGGGCGATGCCCACGCCCGCCTCGGCGCCGATCAGGGTGCGCTCGCCGATCGAGATGATCTGCTTGCCGCCGCCCGAGAGGGTGCCCATGGTGGACGCGCCGCCGCCGATGTCGGAGCCGTCGCCGACCACGACGCCCGCCGAGATCCGGCCCTCGACCATGGAGGTGCCGAGGGTGCCGGCGTTGAAGTTGACGAAGCCCTCGTGCATGACGGTGGTGCCCTCGGCGAGGTGCGCGCCGAGGCGGACGCGGTCGGCGTCGGCGATGCGCACGCCCTTGGGGGCGACGTAGTCGGTCATGCGGGGGAACTTGTCGATCGAGGTGACCTGGAGGTGCAGGCCCTCGGCGCGGGCGTTCAGGCGGACGGTCTCGACCTGGTCGACCGGGACCGGACCCAGCGAGGTCCAGGCGACGTTGGCCAGCAGGCCGAAGAGGCCGTCGAGGTTCTGGCCGTGCGGCTTGACCAGGCGGTGGCTGAGCAGGTGCAGGCGCAGGTACGCGTCGTGCGCGTCCAGCGGCTTGTCCTCCAGGGAGGCGATGGCGGTGCGGACGGCTACGACCTCGACGCCGCGGACCGCGTCCGAGCGGATGGCCTTGGCCGCGGCCGCGCCGAGGAGCTCCACGGCCTGCTCGGCGGTGAGGCGCGCGGTGCCTGCCGGGCCGGGCTCGGCGACCAGCTCGGGGGCGGGGAACCAGGTGTCGAGGACGGTGCCGTCGGCGGCGATGGTGGCAAGTCCGGCGGCGACGGCGCCGGTGGTACGCGTAGCAGTCATATCCGAAACCTAACCGGCGACGGCCTTCGGTCGCGAACCGGTCTCATGTGCCGGTCGTACGCGTCGCCGCGCCTCCCGCGCACCCGTGACCAGCACGATCCCCCCGGCAGCCGCGCCGAGCGCCGCGCACAGCGGCCACAGCAGGTCCGGCGCGGTGTCGTACACGGCTCCTCCGAGGGGCGCGGCGAGGACGAACCCGCTGATGGAGACACCCGCGTACAGGCTCTGGAACCGGCCGACGGCGTGCTCGGGCGACTCGTCGGCGACGTACGCCGTGGCGGTGGTCTTGTAGAGGATCTCCCCGAGGGTGAGCAGCAGCATCATCGCCACGGCCGTCGCGGTGCCGACCCCCGCCGTCAGCGTCGCGTAGCCGGCGCCCACCAGCACCAGCCCGCTGCCGATGACGCGCAGCGGGGAGCGCCGGCGCAGGGCGAGGGCGGCGGGGATCTCCAGGAGCAGGATGACGCCGCAGTTGACCCCGATGAGCCATCCGTACGCGCGGGTGCCCAGACCGTGGTCGGCGAGGTAGACGGGGAAGGTCGTCAGGTGCTGCCGGTAGACGACGTCGATGACGGCGATCGCACCGAGCAGGACCAGTACGGCGGGCCGCACACGCAGCTCGCGCCACAGCCCCCCGCGGCCCAGACCCCCGTCCGGGGCCGCGGGAGGGGCGGTGGCGGCCCGGGCCGGGACGACCCGGGCGGTCCAGAGGGCGAAGAGGAGGGTGCCGAGGCCGTCCGCGACGAAGAGCCAGTCGTAGGAGAGACCGGTCGCGATGAGGGATCCGAGGGGGCCGCCCACCGCGAAGCCGCCGTTGGACAGGCAGCGGGTGACGGCGAAGGCCTGGCGGCGGGAGCCTTCCGGCACGGTGACGGCGACCAGCGCGGAGTTGGCGGCGCGGATCACCCCGGAGGCGTACTGGGCGAGCGGCAGCAGGAGTGCCAGCAGAAGGGTGGGGACCGCCGGCAGGGCGACGAGGGCCGATCCGCCGAGGGCCGAGGCGGCGAGCAGCACCCGGCGGTGGCCGAAGCGGTCGCCGTACCAGCCGCCGGTGAAGTTGCCCGCGACCAGGCCGATGCCGCCGATGCCGACGACCAGGCCCGCCCCGGTGGCATCGAGGCCGCGCGGGCCGGTCAGGTAGAGGAAGACGAAGACGACGGTGAAACTGGCGACGGCGTTGACGAAGATCCCCGCAGCCAGCAGCCACACGACCTTCGGTACGTCCTTGAGCCCCTGCAGCACACCCGTGTCCCCCCACGTCCATCGAGTAAGTTCCCTTTAGGAACGGACTATGTCAGCATGACAGCCTGGGGTCAACGGACAAAGGAGTGCCATGGCCCAGCGCACACACCTCGGTGACGCGGACTGTTCCATCGCCCAGGCCCTCGACGTCGTGGGCGACTGGTGGACGCTGCTGATCGTGCGCGACACCGCGCGCGGTCTGCACCGCTTCGACGAGCTCCAGGGCGAGCTGGGCATGTCCCGCAAGGTGCTCGCCGAGCGGCTGAAGCTGCTCGTCGAGGCCGGGGTGCTGACGCGCACGCCGTACCAGGAACGCCCGGTGCGGCACGAATACCGGCTGACCCCGCGCGGACGGGGCCTGCTCCCGGTCCTGGTCGCCCTCCAGGACTGGGGCGACGCCTGGATCCTGGGAGAGGGAGAGATGACGGCGACGACCGAGGAGTCCTCGAAGGAGGCCGCACGGGTGCACG
The DNA here is from genome assembly GCF_052114405.1 of Streptomyces sp. M-16. Classification (NCBI taxonomy): domain Bacteria; kingdom Bacillati; phylum Actinomycetota; class Actinomycetes; order Kitasatosporales; family Streptomycetaceae; genus Streptomyces; species Streptomyces sp. M-16. The sequence continues at coordinate 58,619 of NZ_JBFRER010000034.1, forward strand.
CGCTGCGCGGCACCCGACTGCCGGAGCTGCTGCTGCCGGACCGTTTCGGCGAGTCCCGCGACCCGGTGGCGGACACGCCGTTCACCGTCCTGTACTGCTTCCCCGGCGCGTACGCCCGGAGCGAGTCCTACCCGCCCGGCTGGGCCGGGATCCCCGGCGCGAAGGGGTGCACGCTGGAGTCGTGCACCTTCCGCGACCAGCTCGCGGAGTTCACCGCCGCCGGCGCCACCGTCCACGGGGTCTCGACCCAGCGCCCGGACGAGCAGCGGGAGTTCGCGGAGCACGAGCGGCTGCGCTTCCCGCTCCTCTCGGACGCGGAACTGGACCTGGTGACGGCCCTGCGGCTGCCGACCTTCCGCGCGGGCGGGGTGAGCCGGCTGAAGCGGCTGACGCTGGTCGTGGACCGGGAGCGCACGGTGCGCGAGGTGTTCTACCCGATCCGGGACATCGAGGAGAGCGTCGCCGCGGCCCTGGAGGCGGTCCGCTCCGCACCCTGAACGGCAGCGGCCTGCGGCACGGCTCATCGCGCCGCCCATGACGACGGCTCACATCCCGCAGGCCGAAGCGCCGTCCGCCCTCGCGCGGCGGACGGCGAACGAGGCGCGCCGGGCCGTGGCGCCCCGGGCCACGGCGCCCCGCCGGTGGACCGCGCCGCTCACGGCCGGCGCGGCAGGCCCAGGACCCGGGCGAGGATCTCGCGGGCGTACGCCTCCTCGTACGGGGAGTCCGTCAGCAGGACCTGGAGGCAGATGCCGTCCATCACGGCCACCAGCGCCCGCGCCGTCACCGGATCGGTGTGTTCCGCGAGCGCGTCGGCCACCGACTCCAGCCACTCGGCCGCGACCGGCCGCAGCGCGGGCCGGCGCAGGGCGGCCAGGTAGAGCTCGTACTCCAGCTCCGCCCGCCCCCGGTCCGCCGCCAGGACCTCCCCCAGCAGCCGGGCCAGGGCGTCCGCCAGGTCCTCGCCCCCGCGCGGCGCGAACGCGGGCTCGTAGGCCTCGTTGGCCTGCCGGAGGGCCGCCACCAGCAGATCGTCCAGGCTCTTGAAGTGGTAGGTCGTCGAGCCCAGCGGCACGTCCGCCTCGGCCGCGGCGCTGCGGTGGCTCAACCCCGCGATCCCCTTGGCCCCCACCACCCGGATCGCGGCGTCGATGATCCGCTGCCGCCGCTCCGGGTCGTACCGGCGCGCTCCCGCGGCCATCAGTGGGCCGCTCCGCCGAGGTTCAGCAGGACCACCCCGGCGATGATCAGGGCGATCCCGGCGAGTTTCGCCGCGGTGGCGGCCTCCCCCATGAACACCATGCCGATGGCGGCGATGGCGGCGGTGCCGACTCCGGCCCAGATCGCGTACGCCGTGCCGACCGACATCGATCTGAGCGTCTGCGCGAGCAGGCTGAAGGCCACCACGTAGCCCAGCAGTGTCCCCAGCGAGGGCCAGAGCCTGGTGAACCCCTCGCTGTACTTCATCGCGGTGGTCCCGGCGACCTCGGCGGCTATGGCCGCCGCAAGCAGTACGTACGGCATGCGTACAACAGTACACATCGATGCGTACATGTGTACACACGCAGACCCCGGGACACCCGCGCGGTTCGGGGCTACGGTGTCCCCCTCAGGGGGACAGGGGGCCCGCGCATGGAGCGGCAATGGACCCACCGGGGCGGCGGCTGGCTGCCCCTACAACGACCCCGGCCGGGCGTGGTACCGCTGCGCCCGCTCGGACCCGGCGACATCCTCGGGGGCGCCGTCGCCGCCCTCTCGCGCTACGGCGGCCGGCTGTGCGCGGCACTGTTCCTCGGGCAGCTCGCGGCGGCCCTGCTGGTCACCGCGGCGGCCGGAGCGGCCACGGTGGTCTCGCTCAGCCCCCGTTCCGGCAGCCGGGTCTTCGTCTGGGTGCTGTTCCCGGCGGCGGCCCTGTTCCTGGTCTTCACCTGCGCGCTGGCCACCGCCCTGATCGCGGTCCTGCTGCGCCCGGCGGTGCTCGGCCGCGCCGTCACCGCGCCCGGGCTGCTGCGGGCCGCGCTGGCGCGGATCCCGAGGGTCCTCGGCGCCCAGCTGCTGGCGCTGGCGGCAGCGGCGGGCCCGGCCGCGGCCGCCCTCGCTGCGGGGCTGCCGCCGACGGTGCTGCTGCCCCTGGCTCCGGTCGCCCTGTGGCTGGGCGTGCTGTTCTCGCTGGCGCCCACCGCCGCCGGGTACGAGGGGCTCGACCCGGTGGGGGCCCTGCGGCGTTCGGCCCGGCTGGTGCGGGGTGCCTGGTGGCGGACCTTCGCCTGGACGGCCCCGGCCGTGGCCCTCACCGTCACGGCCGGGTACGCCCTGCCCGCGTGGCTGGGGCTGCCGGGCGTCCTGGCGGCCCTGGTCCTGCTGCCGGTCTTCCCGCAGCTCCCGGCGGGGCTCCTCTACGTCGACCGGCGGATCCGCCGGGAACACCTGGCGGAAGCCCTCACCTCCGAAGCCGCGCCGTAGCGCCCCCCTGCCCGCAGCCCGCACGGGCGGCTGAGCCGAAGGGGCATCGGCGCCCCGGAGGCGAACCAGCCCTAGGACAGCGTGAACCAGGCGGCCCGTGCCTTCTTCCACTCCGGGTGCGTCAGGTCCTTGGCTTCGGTGCCGTCGCCGTAGAGGTCGGCCGATCCGCTGTCGGTGATCAGCTGCACCCGGGCCCCGGGGACCGTCAGGTCGGGCACGTTCACGATGGCCTCCCAGCCGCCGGGGTCGCCGGTCGGCAGGTCGGCGCGCTTGCGCGGGGCGTGGCCGGGGATCCCGTCCCACTGGTAGAGGGCGTAGGGGTCGGAGTTGTCGTCGGCGGCCCAGGAACCGGCCAGGATCAGGTACTGGCCGGCGGCGTTCTTGCGGATGTCACGGACCGCGAGGCCGCCGAGGTCC